>NZ_LZIE01000053.1:0-257512 GCF_001667155.1 Mycobacterium sp. 852002-53434_SCH5985345 | reverse complement strand
GGTCCCCATGGGTACGGTGTACCCCGATACACCCCCCCCCCCCCCCCCCCCCCCGGCCCCCCCCCCCCCCCGGCGGCGCCCGGCGGCCGCGGGGAGATATCCGCAAGCGGGATCAGGTGTGAGCCGGCCTGGGCGGCGCACCCGGTGCCGGGCTTGGGCTCGGAGCGCCGGGCGCCGAGCTACCCTGCACGTTCGACGTCCACATCAGGACGTCTTGCATCCCGTCGTTGTAGACCACGCCGTTGGGCGGCGCGCCGGTCACGTCGAAGTACAGCGTCCCGGTCGACTCGCTACCCTGCGCGATCGGCGCCGGGTTGAGGCCGTTAGGGGCCCCCACCTTGTCGATCACCCGGTAGTTCTGGCCGTTCGGCCCGCGGGCGATGAAGTCGTTCACCATCGGGGTAACGAGCCCGCCGTCCGACCGAGCGGTAACGTCCGCCTGGTAGAGCGTCCCCTTGGGCGTGTAGCCGGGAATCGAGACATTGCTCGGCTGCAGGTTGCTCACCGTGTAGTTGGTGACCAGCGGCCCGTCCACGAGTTGCTCACTGGTGCCGAAGCCCTGGATGTTGGGCGGCGCGGCAGAAGCCGGCACCGCCGCGAAAATCCCTGCCGCCGCAATCCCCCCGGCAGCGGCAGCGGTCTTCAGCGCGGTCTTGGTGACCTTCATTGCTCATTCCTTTCGTGTCGAACAATCGCCCCCCAGAAGGGCAATACGCACATAGGCCGCAAATAGCCTCTTGCTGTCCGCTTTAAACATATGCGCCCGTTTTATTCGTGATTTTCGGCCGGTCAGCTGGCGAAACGGTGTTGTTTTGCTGGACAGTATCTTTCGCATCAGTTTTTAACATCCGTATCGCTATTCACGTCGAATGACTTGGGCGACGACGCTCTAGGCGCCCGATTAGCCCCGGCTGTGGCGGGTAGTCAGAGCGGGAGGAATCCCACCAGACGAAAGGGGCCGTCGATGGAACGCGGAAGCTCTAAACACAGTCCCCGCGAGGACGACGAACTCAAGCACGAATTGGACGGCACGCTGCGCGGTAACCGGCCCAGTCGCGCCGAGGAATGGCGCGATCCCGAGCCTCCGGCCGACGATGACCCCGACGTTCCCGCGGCCCGCCCGATGACACGCGAACCTTAGACCGGATTCGACCACCTATGGAGGAATCAGATGGGCTTTGCGCCTCAGCAACAGACCGCCCCGGGTGTGCAGAGCCGGATGAACCCCGTGCCCGACTGCGGCGAAAACACTTACCAGGGCTCGGGAAAGCTCACCGGCAAAAGGGCGATCATCACCGGGGGTGATAGCGGCATCGGCCGCGCGGTCGCTATCGCTTTCGCGCGCGAAGGCGCCGACGTGCTGATCTCCTACCTCGACGAGGACGACGACGCCCGCGACGTCGCGCGCTACGTGGAAGACGCCGGGCGCAAATGCGTCCTGGTGTCCGGCGACCTTTCCGATGCTGCGCATTGCCGCGCCGTCGTCGACCGGGCCGTCGAAGAATTCGGCGGCATCGACATCCTGGTCAACAATGCGGCCTACCAGATGATGCACAAGAGCCTTGACGAAATCAGCGATGAGGAATGGGATTACACGTTCCGGCTCAATGTCGGCGCATATTTTTATCTCACCAAGGCGGCGGTGCCGCACATGAACGCGGGGGCGTCGATCATCGGCAGTTCGTCGGTCAACTCCGACACGCCCAATCCGACGCTGGCGCCCTACGCCGCCACCAAGGCGGCGATCGCCAACTTTTCGGCCAGCCTCGCTCAGTTGCTGGGCGAGAAGGGGATTCGGGTGAACAGCGTCGCGCCCGGCCCGATCTGGACACCGTTGATCCCCTCCACCATGCCCCCGGACAGCGTTGAGTCGTTCGGCGACAACACGCCGCTCGGCCGCGCCGGCCAGCCCGCCGAACTCGCGCCGATCTACGTGCTGTTGGCCTCCGACGACGCCAGTTATATCTCCGGCGCGCGGGTGGCCGTCACCGGAGGCCGGCCAATTCTCTAGCGCCGCATCGCTTTTGCACTTGCGGACGGTTCAGGAGCCCCGGTTCTCGCCCAGTTCCTCGACGATCGGGCTCGAAGCGGGGATGTCTTTTGCGTTTTCGGCCAGCCCTGGTTTGGTGTGGGTGCGACGAGCCGCGGCCTTGTCGGCGTCGCCGAGGTCGCGATCGTCGATGATGGTGACCGACGCGAGGACCTGGGCGGCATTGTTGTAGGTCTCGGGCGGAATGCTGCGCAGGGCGCGGATCGTGTCGTCGTCGCAGCCATTGCGATCGGCGGCGTCAAGCAGATCCTGCTTGTTCGCCGGAAAGTCCACATCGGTGAAGCATTGACGCAGCTGATTGGGACTAACGGACGCAACCATGGCTGTCGGGATGCCCGGTGCCCAAAGGGCTAAACCGCTAAACCCGGCCCCGGGGTGACGTCTCGGTCACATCGGCGCGGCCGTGAAACGCCTTTCTCAACGGCCGCGGACTCTGCGGTTGTGCTTCATGATCGCGTCGACCAACTCCGCCTTGCTCATCTTCGACCGGCCCCGCACGCCGAGTCGGCGGGCCACGTCGAGCAGGTGCTTCTTGCTCGCGTTGGCGTCCACCCCCTCGGCCGTCGGGCCGGAGGCACGCGGCCCGCCGCTCTTGGCGCGCTCGTCGGACGGGCCCTTCTGTTCTTTGGGCTCCCAATGATCGCCGATCTTTTCGAAGCTGTGCTTAAGGGCGGAATACGCCACCCGGTGCGCGCGCTCTTCGCTGCCGTATTCGTCGGCCGCTGCGTCATGCGTTTTCGCGAACGTGCGTTGCGCTTTGGCGTTGGAACGCCGCAAAGTGCTCGGCAGTTCGTCCTTCTTCGGCTTGCCGCCTTTCGTCGTCTTCGGCATGAAAACCTCCTGATACGCCCGCGCGGTGCGAGTGACACTCGGTTACCCCATCGACGGGCCGGCAATCAGCACTTCGCCCAGCGAAGCCGCGTCCAGAGCCCGAAAATATGTCAATATCATTGACATGGTTCAGGCCGAAGACGCCCCGCTTGGTTACCTGCTGTACCGGGTGGCCAGCCTGCTGCGACCGGAGGTTTCCGCGGTATTGGGCCCGCTCGGCCTGACGCTGCCCGAATTCGTCTGCCTCCGCATGCTTTCCCTGGTTCCGGGGATGTCGAGCGCCGAACTGTCCCGGCAGGCCGGAGTCACACCGCAGGCGATGAACACGGTGCTGCGCAAGCTGGAAGACATCGGCGCCGTCGCCCGTCCGACATCTGTGTCCAGCGGTCGCGCGCTACCGGCCACGCTGACCGGTCAGGGCCGCGCCCTTTTGAAACGCGCCGAAGGCGCGGTGCGGACCGCCGATGCGCGCATCTTGGCCAAGCTGACCGAAACTCAGCAGCGCGACTTCAAGCGGATGCTCGACAAGCTCGGGTCCGACTGACCCCGCGGCGAAGCGGGCCGCCGCCGAGGCCGCAGATCAAGCGGTTTGGATCCGGGCCCATGGTCGGGCCTCTTCGAGTTCGTAGGCCAGCTCGAGCAGTAGCGCCTCCTGCCCGATGTTGGTCGAGAACATCATGCCCACCGGCATGCCTTCGTCGGACTGCGCCAACGGAAGCGAGACCGCCGGCTCGCCGGTTACGTTCTGCAACGGGGTGAACGAGACCCAGTCGATCAGCCGCTCGATGACCTGGTGGTAGTCGGTGGGTGCCAGATAGCCGATGCGGGGCGTCTCGTCGGCGAGCGTCGGGGTGAGCACTACGTCGTAGGTGTCGAAGAATTGTGCGGTGCGCCTGCGGATTCGGCGCAGGCGCATGATCGCCAGCGGCAGTCGATGAATGTTGTGGGCGGTGTGTCGCTCCAGCCCGAGCGTCAGGCTGTCCAGCCGGCTGCGGTCGAACGTCTTGCCGAACATGTGCCGCCCGGTGCGCACCTGGGCCAGCGCGAGGAATCCCCAGTAAAGGACGAAATCGTCGACGAAGCTGGCCGGCACCGGGGGCTCGTCGAGGTATTCGACGCGATGCCCCAGCTCCTCGAGAAGGCCGGCGGACTTCAGCGTCAGCTCGCGCACCTGGGGGCTGCAGTCGCGTTGCACCGACCGGGTCAGCACGGCGATCCGCAGCCGCTGCCTGCCGGGTCCGACGACGTCACCGACCGGTGCCAGTTTCGGATTGCGCCAAATCCGTTCGGCCTCCCGGTAGAACGCCGCCGTGTCACGCACCGAACGGGTCACCACACCGTTGGCGACGATGCTCACCGGCATCCGGCGCAGGTGGGCGTCCAGCGGCAGCCGCCCACGTGACGGCTTCAGCCCGACAAGTCCGTTGCAAGCGGCCGGGATGCGGATGGAGCCGCCGCCGTCGTTGGCGTGGGCGATCGGCACCACACCTGCGGCAACGAACGCACCCGAGCCCGACGAGGATGCGCCCGCGCTGTAGTCGGTGTTCCACGGGTTGCGGACCGGACCCAGCCGGGGATGTTCGGCCGACGCACTGAAACCGAATTCCGACAGCTGCGTCTTGCCCACCGGGGCCAGTCCGGTGGCCAGGAACAACCGGGTGAATGCGCCGTCGGAGGTGGCATTCCACGGCGTCCACGCGTCGGTGCCGTGCATCGTGGGCTGGCCGGCGATGTCGACGTTGTCCTTGAGGAACGTCGGGACGCCGTCAAAGAAGCCGTTCGCCGCCGCGGCGGTTCGCGCCTGCTGGAAGGCCGCATAGGCCAGGCCGTTGAGGATCGGGTCCACGGCCTCGGTGCGGGCGATGGCCGCCTCGACCACCTCGGCCCTGCTGACCCAGCCGGCCTGTATCGCGTGGGCGAGCCCGACCGCGTCCAGATCACCGAGGGCGTCGTCGCCGAACGCATGCACGTGTCGCATTTAACCGACGCTAGCCCGCGCCCGCGCGGGGCTTAGGCCTGCCCCACCTCGAAGCGCACGAACCGCGTCACCGTCACGCCGGCCTCGTCGAGCAGGGCCTTGACCGTCTTCTTGCTGTCGGACACCGAGGGCTGCTCCAGCAGCACGGAGTCCTTGAAGAAGCCGTTCAGCCGGCCTTCGACGATCTTGGGCAGCGCCTGCTCCGGCTTGCCCTCGGCCTTGGCCGTTTCCTCGGCGATGCGGCGCTCGCTGGCCACGATGTCCTCGGGCACGTCGTCGCGTGACAGGAAGCGCGCCTTGAGCGCGGCGATCTGCAGCGCGACCGAGTGCGCGGCCTCGACGTCGGAGCCGCTGTATTCCACCAGCACACCGACGGCCGGCGGCAGGTCCGCCGCCCGCTTGTGCAGGTAGGCCTCGACGGTGCCGTCGAAGTACGCGACACGGCGCAGCTCGAGCTTCTCGCCGATCTTGGCCGACAGGTCGGCGATGGCCTGCTCGACCGTCTTACCGCCCGTAGCGGCAGCCTTGAGCGCCTCGACATCGGTGGCCTTGGATTCGGCCGCCGCCGCGACGATGTCATCGGCGAGCTTCTGGAACTCGGCGTTCTTGGCGACGAAGTCGGTCTCGGAGTTCAGCTCGATCAGCGCGCCGCCCTTAGCCGCGACCAGGCCTTCGGCCGTGGCGCGCTCGGCGCGCTTGCCGACGTCCTTGGCGCCCTTGATGCGCAACGCCTCGACGGCCTTGTCGAAGTCGCCGTCGCTCTCGGCCAGCGCGTTCTTGCAGTCGAGCATGCCGGCGCCGGTGAGCTCCCGGAGCTTCTTGACGTCGGCGGCGGTGAAGTTGGCCATATCAGCCTTCCCTAGGAGGGTTCAGTGGTCGATTCGGGTGCGCCCGCAGCGACGTCGGTGGGGGCGCTGGCAGCAGCGGAGGCCAGCAGTTCCTGCTCCCATTCGGGCAGCGGCTCGGCGGCCTCGACTTCGGGCTTGCCGTCGGTGCGGCCGACCCCGGCGCGGGCCTGCAGGCCCTCGGCGACCGCGGAAGCGATCACCTTGGTCAACAGCGCGGCCGAGCGGATCGCGTCGTCATTACCCGGGATCGGGTAGTCGACCTCGTCGGGGTCGCAGTTGGTGTCCAGGATCGCGATGATCGGGATGTTCAGCTTGCGGGCCTCCGCGACCGCGAGATGCTCCTTGTTGGTGTCGACGACCCAGATCGCCGAGGGCACCTTGGCCATGTCGCGGATACCGCCGAGGCTGCGCTCCAGCTTGTTCTTCTCGCGGGTCAGCATCAAGATTTCCTTCTTGGTGCGTCCCTCGAAACCGCCGGTCTGCTCCATCGCCTCGAGCTCCTTGAGGCGCTGCAGGCGCTTGTGCACGGTGGAGAAGTTGGTGAGCATCCCGCCCAGCCAGCGCTGATTCACGAACGGCATGCCGACGCGGGTCGCCTCGGCGGCGACGGACTCCTGCGCCTGCTTCTTGGTGCCGACGAACATGATGCTGCCGCCGTGGGCGACGGTCTCCTTGACGAACTCGTACGCCTTGTCGATGTAGGTCAGCGTCTGCTGCAGGTCGATGATGTAGATGCCGTTGCGGTCGGTGAAGATGAACCGCTTCATCTTGGGATTCCAACGACGGGTCTGGTGCCCGAAGTGAGTGCCGCTGTCCAGCAGCTGTTTCATGGTTACGACGGCCATGCTCGTGCCTTACTTGTGTCGGTTGTCGCCCGGCATCGGGTGAAGCCGGGCCCTGGCGCCTGCTGCGATGCCGGACCCTGTTAAGGGACCGCCCGGCACGCGATGCGAACTCCTGGTGGAACTAAGGAGACGCGGGGCGGACGCGCGAAGTCAGCCCGCGAACGAGCTGCGACCAGGAGTTTACACCGACTCAGCTGGTGGTTTTGCACAGCACCGGCCCGCCCTGAGTGGTGCCGCCGCAGGCGGGGCGATGAACTGAGCCGATGCGACGGGTTTTGCGGCTGATGCTGTGCCTGGCGGTGCTCAGCGCGGTGCCCGCGGTTGCGGACGACGCTCGCCTGGATTGGCCGTTGCGACCGCCGCCGGCCCTGGACGGGCAAGCCCGCGGATTCGACGCCCCGTCACCGGACTGGAAATCGGGGCATCGGGGCGTGGATCTGCCCGGGGCTGCAGGTCAGCCGGTGTATGCGGCGGGCACCGCCACTGTGGTGTTCGCCGGGCAGCTGGCGGGGCGGCCGGTGGTTTCGCTGGCCCACCCGGGCGGGCTGCGCACCAGCTACGAGCCGGTCCGGGCGGCGGTGCGGGTGGGCCAACCGGTGACGGCCCAGACCGTCATCGGCTCGTTGCAGGCCGGACATGCCGGCTGCCGGGCCGCGGCCTGTCTGCACTGGGGCGCGATGTGGGGTCCGGCGTCGGGCGCCCACTACGTCGATCCGTTGGGTTTGGTGAAGTCGACGCCGATCCGGCTCAAGCCGCTGCGGGGTTGAGGGGGGCGTCACGCCCGCGGATGGGCCTGATCGTGCACCGCCCGCAACCGCGAGACGGCGACATGGGTGTAGAGCTGGGTGGTCGCCAGGCTCGAATGGCCGAGCAGTTCCTGCACGACGCGCAGGTCGGCGCCGCCCTCGAGCAGGTGCGTGGCCGCGCTGTGCCGCAGGCCGTGCGGGCCCATGTCGGGCGCGCCGTCCACCGCCGACACCGTCTCGTGCACGACGGTGCGAGCCTGGCGGACGTCGAGCCGCCGCCCTCGCGCACCCAGCAGCAGCGCCGGCCCCGACGCGGCGGTCACCAGGGCGGGCCGCCCCTCGTCCAGCCAGGCGCGCAGCGCCTCGGCGGCCGGCGTCCCGAACGGCACGGTGCGCTGCTTGTTGCCCTTACCCAGGACCCGGATCAGCCGATGCCCGGCGTCCACATCGTCGAGGTCCAGGCCGCACAGTTCGCTCACCCGGATTCCGGTGGCATAGAGCATCTCGACGATCAGCCGGTCTCGCAATGCCATCGGATCACCTTGCTGGGCACCGGATTTCGCGGCTGCCATGGCGTCGAGCGCCTGGTCTTGGCGCAGCACCGCCGGCAGGGTGCGGTGCGCCTTGGGCACCTGTAGCCGGACCGCCGGGTCCGCGGCCAGCAGGCCGCGCCGCGCGGCCCACGCGGTGAACGCCTTGACCGCCGAGGTGCGACGGGCCAGCGTCGTGCGAGCGGCGCCGGCGGCGCCCGAGGCCGACAACCACGAGCGCAGCAGGGACAGGCTCAATCCGTCCAGCCCTGCATTGCGGTCGTCGAGAAAGGCCAGCAGCGAGCGCACGTCGCCGAGGTAGGCGCGGCGGGTGTGCGCCGACCTGCCGCATTGCAGCGACAGGTATTCGTCGAACTCCTCGAGGATGGCCTCCACGCCTGCAACGTTCGCAGGAGCCGGGGACCTGAATCAGTCGACGCGCCGAAGTGTGTCCGGGGTGAGATCTTTGAGCAGCGGATATCCGTCGACGGCCATGATCAGGTCGGCTTCGGCCAGCAGCGAACGCAGGACGTGCACGATGCCGTCGACCCCACCGAGCGCCAGGCCATACGCGTACGGGCGGCCGATGCCCACCGCGGTCGCGCCCAGCGCGAGCGCCTTGACGATGTCGGCGCCGCTGCGGACCCCGGAGTCGAACAGCACCGGAAGACCGTCGGCGGCCTCGACCACGCCCGGCAGGCAATCGAGCGCGGGCAGGCCGCCGTTGGCCTGGCGGCCACCGTGGTTGGAGCAGTAGATGCCGTCGACGCCGCCGTCCTTGGCGCGCCGGGCGTCGTCGGGATGGCAGATGCCCTTGATGATGAGCGGCAGCTTGGTCAGCGACCGCAGCCAGGGAAGGTCGTCCCACGTCAACGGATTGCCGAACGTCGTGATCCACTGCAGCACAGTGGCTTGCGGGTCCTCCTCGGGCGGCCGCGGCAGGCCGGCGCGAAAGACCGGGTCGCTGGTGTAGTTGCTCAGGCATAACCCGCGCAACTGCGGAAAGTTTGCCGTGCGGAGATCGCGCGGACGCCACCCGGGAATCCAGGTGTCCAGGGTGACGATGATGCCCCGGTAGCCGGCGGCCTCGGCCCGCTGCACCAGGCTGGCGGCGAGCTCGCGATTCTTCGGCGTGTACAGCTGGAAAAAGCCCGGGGTGTCGCCGAACTGGGCGGCGACGTCTTCCAACGGGTCGGCGGTCAGGGTGGAAACGACCATCGGAACGCCGGTGACCGCTGCGGCTTGCGCGGTGGCCACGTCGCCGTGGCCGTCCTGAGCACAGATGCCGATGACACCGATCGGGGCCATGAACAGCGGCGACGGCAACGTCAGGCCGAACATCTCTACCGACAGGTCACGCTCGGCGGCGCCGACGAACATACGGGGCATCAAGCCCCAGCGGTCGAACGCCTCGCGATTGGCCCGCTGGGTGCGCTCGTCGCCGGCACCACCGGCGACGTAGGACCACACCGACGGCGACATGGCCCGCTCGGCCCGGGCCTCCAGCTCCGCGAAGGCCATCGGCAGCGCGGGCGCGATCCCGCCCAGGCCCTTGAAGTAGATCTCGTTCTGGTAGTCCCCGAAATGCGCCATGGGAGTAGAGGATGCCAGCCGGCGTTCAAGCCGCTAGGAGGCCCCGGCCTCCGCCTCGGCCAGTTCCTTCTTCCATTGCCGGAACGTCTCTTCGGTGCGGCCGCGACGCCAGTAACCCGAGATGGACGACGCCCACCTGGCGTCCACGCCGCGCTCCTTGCGGATGTAGGGCCGCAGATTGTGCATGACGCTTTGCGCCTCGCCGTGAATGAAGACGTGCACCTGACCGGGAAGCCACGGCGTGGTGGTGACCGCCTCGATGAGCGGGGCGTGGTCGCCCGCGCGGTCCTCGGGGACCAGATCGGCCCGCCCGCCGCGATAGACCCAATGCACCTCGACGCCTTCCGGTGCGGTCAGCGGAATCTCGTCTTCCTGGCCCGCCACCTCGATGAACGCCTTACCAACGGCGCTGGCGGGCAACGCTTCCAGCGCCGCGGCGATGGCCGGAAGCGCCGATTCATCGCCGGCCAGCAGATGCCAATCGGCGGCGGGATCGGGTGTGTAGGCACCGCCGGGGCCCATCAGGTAGATCCGCTGGCCGGGCTGGGCCGCCGCGGCCCACTGGCCCGCGACCCCGTGCTCGCCGTGCACGACGATGTTCAGCGTGATTACGCCGGCCGCCGCGTCCACGTGCCGGACGGTCATGGTCCGGACCGACGGCCTCTTCTCGGGGGGCAGGCCGGCGAAGCTGTCCAGGGTCAGCGGCTGGGGCAGGTCCGCGACGTCGATGTCGTCGGCGACGAACGCCAACTTGACGTAGGAGTCGGTGAATTTGCTGGGCACGAAGGCGTCGAAGTCCTTGCTGCCCAGCACGACCGCGACCATGTGCGGTGTGAGCTCCTTGGTATCGACAACCTCGAAGCGTTGCAGAGGTCGACCCGCCACTTGTCCTCCTGTCCCCGCCCGACCCCCGTCGACTATACGAGCCGCGTCGTCGATGCAGCTTGACCCCTTGCGGCCCGCACAAGTCGCCACTTGCCCTCCTGGCGCTGCACCAACCCAGCCAGCTCGAGGATCGCCAGCGGCCCCAACACCCGCTCGGGCGCCAGCCCCGACGCGACCGCGAGTTGCTCGACGGTTGCGTCGCCGCGGCCCGGCAGCGCCTCGTACACCCGGCGCTCATCGTCGCTGAGCCCGTCGAGCGCCGTCGCCGGGCGCGGTTCCTCGGCCGCCAGCTCGCCGATGCGGCCGATCAGCTCGACGATGTGGTCGGCCCGGGTCACCAGTTCGGCGCCGTTGCGCAGCAGCGCATGGCACCCCGCCGACGCGGACGACGTCACGGGCCCGGGCACGGCGGCCACCACCCGCCCCAGCGCCCTCGCCCAGGCGGCCGTATTCGCGGCGCCGCTGCGCAAGCCGGCTTCCACCACCACCGCGGCCCCCGCGACGGCGGCCACCAGGCGATTGCGGGTCAGGAATCGGTGGCGGGCCGGCCGAACACCGGGCGGGTATTCGGTGAAAAGCAGCCCGTGTTGCCCCACGCGGTGCAGCAACGCCGTGTGGCCACTCGGATAGGGGATGTCGAGCCCGCCGGCGAGAACGGCCACGGTGATGCCGTCCGCGTTCAGCACCGCCCGGTGCGCCGCGCCGTCGATGCCGTAGGCGCCACCGGAGACGACCGCGACCTCGCGTTGCGCGAGCCCCGCCGCGAGGTCCTCGGCCACCTGCTCGCCATAGGCCGTCGCCGCGCGAGTGCCCACCAGGGCGGCGGCGCGGTGCGCGACCTCGTCGAGCCGGGTCGGGCCCTGCGCCCACAACACCATCGGCGCCCCGCCGCGAGCTTTCGCCGGGGCATTCCCGAACGCGGCGAACGCCAGCAGCGGCCACTCGCCGCCGCCGGGGGTGATCAACCGTCCGCCCCGGCGGGCGAGCAGCTCGAGGTCGGCGGCGGCGCAGTCGATTTCGCGCCGCGCTGCGGTGTGCCGCGCCAGGCCGTCGTCCACCAGCCCGCGGCGGACCCGGTCGGCCGCCTCCACCGGACCAACACGTCGCACCAGGGTGGCGAGCTCGGCGCAGGGCGGCTCGGCCACCCGGGACAGGTATGCCCAGGCGCGCAGCACGGGATCGTCGACCGCGGTCAGCATCGCCGTGTTCCGGGGTCCAAGAATTCGCCAAGGATCCGTATAGGCCCGTACGGGAATGTGGTGTCGTCGACCCCCATTCGCCATCGCGCAGCCGGCACGGAACGGAGCGAACAATGATCGTCTGCCAGCCGACCCAGCTCGCCGCGCCCGCCCGCCCCGTAAACCCGTGGGCGGTCGCCGCGTTCGCTTTGAGCCTGGTCAGTTGGTGCGGCTTGCCCATTCCGATCCTGAGCGGCGCCCTCGCGTCCGTGGCGCTGCGCGACATGGAACAGCGCGGCGAGGGCGGCCGCGCGATGGCCCAGTTCGCCAGGGCGTTCGCCATCCTGGTGACCGTCGCGATCGCGGTCCGGGGCGGGCACAACGACTGGCTGGCGAAGGCGTACTGGTGACCCGGATCCGACGCTCATCGCTGCGCTCCCGGCTGCCGGAAGCTGAGCGCGGCCGCGACCTCCGCGGGCCCGGGCGACACCCCGCCGGCCAAGTCGGTCAGGCTCCACGCGACCCGCAGGGTTCGGTCCAGGCCGCGGATGCTGAGCAGCCCCCGGTCCAGCGCTTTCTGTAGCGGCGTCATCGCGGCGTTGCCCGGCCGGAACTTGCGCCGCAACAGCACCCCGCTGACCTCGGCGTTGGTGCGGAATCCGTGCGGTGACCACCGCTCGGCCGCGGCCGCGCGGGCCTGCGCCACCCGCTGGCGAACCTGTGCCGTCGATTCGGCTTCGGTGCCCGAGAAGGCGCCCGCGCGCACCGCATGCATCTCCACCCGCAGGTCCACCCGGTCGAGCAGCGGCCCGGACAGCTTGCCCAGGTAACGACGCTTGACCGCCGCCGCGCAAATGCAGTCCTGCGGATCGGCGGGCGCGCACGGGCACAGGTTGGCCGCCAACACCAGTTGGAACCGGGCCGGGTAACAGGCCACCCCATCGCGTCGGGCGAGCCGAATCTCCCCGTCTTCCAATGGCGTTCGCAATGCCTCCAGCGCGCTGACGCTGATTTCGGCGCATTCGTCGAGGAAGAGCACCCCACGGTGCGCGCGGCTGACCGCGCCCGGGCGCGCCATGCCCGAACCGCCGCCGACGAGCGCCGCCACGCTGGAGCTGTGATGTGGCGCCACGAACGGCGGCGTGGTGATCAGCGGCGTGTCCCCCGATAGCAGCCCCGCCACGGAGTGGATTGCGGTGACTTCCAGCGACTCGCTCTCCGACAGCGGCGGTAACAGGCCCGGAAGCCGTTGCGCGAGCATGGTTTTGCCGACGCCCGGCGGGCCGGTGAGCATGAGGTGATGCGACCCGGCGGCGGCGACCTCCACCGCGAAGCGAGCCTGCGTCTGCCCCACCACATCGGAGAGATCAGTCGCGGCCTCGGGTTCGGTGGCCGTCGCGGTGATCCTGTTGTCCAGGGCGGCGGACCCGCTGAGCCACTTCTGCAGCTGCCGCAGCGTGCGCACGCCCCAGACGTCGATGCCGTCGACCAGGCTGGCTTCAGCCAGGTTGTCCACCGGGACGACGACGGCCGGCCAGCCGTCGCGTTTGGCGGCCAGCAGCGCCGGCAGTACGCCGCGCACCGGACGGACCCTTCCGTCCAGCGACAGCTCCCCCAGCAGCACCGTCTTCTCCAGGCGGTCCCACGGGTTCTTGCGTTGCGCCGACAGGACGGCCGCGGCCAGGGCGATGTCGTAGACGGAGCCCATCTTGGGCAGCGTCGCCGGGGACAGCGCCAGCGTGAGCCGCGCCATCGGCCAGCTGTTGCCGCAATTGGCCACTGCCGCCCTGACCCGGTCGCGGGACTCCTGCAGGGCGGCGTCGGGCAGACCCACCAGATGCACGCCCGGCAGTCCAGAGGTGATGTCGGCTTCGATCTCCACGATTTGGCCGTCCACCCCGCGCACGGCGACCGAGAACGCGCGACCCAGCGCCATCAGCCGATCCCTTGCAGATGGGTGATTTCGGGTGTGCGCCGGCGCCCGATCCGCACCCGGATCACGTCGATCCGTAGCGCCGCCCAGCGCTCGTCCTGGCCGGCCAGCCACAGGCCGGCCAGTCGGCGCAGCCGGCGAACCTTACGCTCGGTGACCGCGTAAGCCAGCCCACCGTAGCCGTCCCCGGTACGGGTTTTCACCTCGACGAACACCACCGTGTGGGTGGCCTCATCGCAGGCGATGGCGTCGAGTTCGCCGTATCGGCAACGCCAGTTGCGTTGCAGGATCGACAATCCCATCCTCTTCAGGTGATCCACGGCGAGCGCCTCACCCATCGCCCCGAGTTGGGCCCGAGTCAAAGTCGTTTCGGTCGTCATGGGAGCCAATGTGCTCGAGGACCCCGACACGGCGTGCCGCAGCGACGCCTGCGACCCATCCGCGACGGCCGGTTATCCCCAGTGCCGGCTACATCCACAACTGGCCGCAAACTACTAGCCGATGCGGTCCGCCCTGGTGTAGATGTTCATCGAGTCCTCGCGCAGGAACGCCACCAGCGTGATGCCCGACTCCTCGGCCAGCGAGACCGCCAGCGACGACGGCGCGGACACGGCGGCCAGCACCGGAATCCCGGCCAGCACAGCTTTTTGCGTCAACTCGAAGGAGGCCCGCCCACTGACCAGCAGCACCGAGCCGACCAGCGGCACCCGCCGATGTTCCAGCGCCCAACCGATGACCTTGTCGACCGCGTTGTGCCTGCCGACGTCCTCCCGCACCGCCAGCATGGTGCCGTCGACGCCGAACAGCGCCGCGGCGTGCAGCCCGCCGGTGCTGTCGAAAACCTTTTGCGCCGAACGCAATTGGGCCGGCATCGCCTCGAGCGCGGCCGCCTCGACGGTGGCGGGGTCCGCGCCGGGCGAGAAGCGGCCGATCAGCCGCACGGCGTCCAGCGAGGCCTTGCCGCACACCCCGCACGACGAGGTGGTGTAGAAGTTGCGGGTCACGTCGAGGGTCGGCACCGTGACGCCGGCGGCCAGTGTCACGTCGAGGACGTTATAGGTGTTCGTGCCCTCGACGGCGCCGTCGCAATACCGGATGGTCAGCACGTCGTCGCGGCCGGTGATGATCCCCTCGGTGAGCAGAAAGCCTTGGGCCAGTTCGAAATCCGCGCCCGGGGTGCGCATCGTCACGGTGACCGCCGCGCCGTTCACCCGGATCTCCAGCGGCTCCTCGACGACCAGCGTCTCCGGCCGGCTGATCGCTTTCCCGGCGGTGAGATGCTTTACCCGCCGGCGCGCAGTTACGTGCCGCACTAGGCGAATTCACCGTCAGCCGGGCTCGCGGCGGAACGCTGGAACCTCACGCAGCCAAACTACCCTGGTCGGCGTCACACCGCCGAAGCCAGCGCCCTCAGGGTTTCCGCCGACGAGTGCACCGGCCGCCAGCCCAGCTGGGTGCGCGCTTTGGTGGTGTCCATGACCATCGACGTGCGCGCGGTGTGCAGCCATTCCAGCATGGACGGGACCAGCGGCACCCGCGACAGCGCCGCCGACGCCGCCGAGGCCGCGACGGCCGGCACCCGCACCGGGCGACCGCCCAGCGCCCTGGCCACATCCCCCACCGTCACCACGCCCTCCCCGGCGATGTTGTACGCCCCGGGCGGCGCCGGGGTGGTGGCCGCCAGCGCAATCGCGCTCGCGACGTCGTCGTGGTGCACCAGCTGTAACGGGATGCCCGGGTCCGGGACGACCGGCTTCAAAATCGGCACCGCCTTGACCACGGCGCGCATCGGGCCCGGCAACTGGTTCCACGGCATGGCGTCGGCCAGGACGGTGGCATTGGGCCCGGCGACGATGCACGGCCGCAATACGAACACCTCGAGGGGCGAGTCCTTGGTGATCTCGCCGAGCAGCGCCTCGCACGCCGCCTTCTGCGCGGAGTAGTAATGCTCGTCGGAGCCCCGAGCCGGGACGTCCTCGGTCAGCGGGTCCGGGTTGTCGCCGTGATAGC
Source organism: Mycobacterium sp. 852002-53434_SCH5985345 (assembly GCF_001667155.1). Classification (NCBI taxonomy): domain Bacteria; kingdom Bacillati; phylum Actinomycetota; class Actinomycetes; order Mycobacteriales; family Mycobacteriaceae; genus Mycobacterium; species Mycobacterium sp. 852002-53434_SCH5985345. The sequence goes on along the minus strand of NZ_LZIE01000053.1, from coordinate 242,085 downwards.
CGTAGGCCGCCACCGACGAGGTGTACACCAGGCGCCGCGTCCGCTCGCTGGCGACCGTCGCCTCGAACACGTTGCGGGTGCCCTGCAGGTTGATGCGGGCACTCTCTTCCCGCGACCCCATGATGATGAAGGCCAGGTGGATGACCACGTCGGCCTGCGCCACCAGCGCGTCGACAGCCTCGCGGTCCAGGATGTCGCCCTGCTGATAGGTCGTCTTCTGCCAGCCGCGCGAAGACGGATCGAACGGCCGGCGCGCCATCCCGACGATGGCGTCCACGGCGGGTTCACGCTCCAGCGCCGTCACCGCAGACATGCCGATCTCGCCGGTTGGCCCTGTCACCGCGACGGTAATTCCCACTTGAAGGCTTTTTCCCGCCGGGCGCCCGCCGAAACCCCCGGTGGGAAATGTCACCAACGGGCGCCGCCGCGAGCGCCCCGATTCGTGCGTGCAAGGTGCTGGGGTACCCGTATTGTCAGCGGGTGCTTTCGCCGGTCCGGGGACTGGCGGCCGAGGCGCATAGGATTCGTCGCAATAGCACCGAACAGCGTGTGAGGGTCGCGCCCAGGACCGATAATCTACGGCGATCGAAACGCGGGGTCAGACTGCGGAATGCGCAGGGAATGAGGCACAACATGGCGGACGAATCGACGGCCGCAGGCAGGCCGACGCCGGGCGGGGAAATGGCCGACCCCGGGACGGTGTTCGCCGCGCTGGCCGAGATCATCTACCAGGGCTCGGACGCCGGCCAGATGTACGCGGCCATCTGCATCGCCGCCACCATGGTCGTGCGCGGATGCGACCACGCCAGCCTGTTGGTGCGCGACGGCGACCGCTACGTCACCGTGGGCGCCAGTGACCAACTGGCGCGGCAGATCGACGAGCTGGAACGGCGTTCGGGGGACGGTCCGTGCATCGACGCGATCGAGGAGGAGACCCCCCAGATCGACCCGGACCTGACGACGCCGTCGCTGTGGCCGCAGCTGGCGAAGGTGCTGGTGGCGGAAACCCCGGTGCGCGGGGCGATGGGCTTTCGGCTGTTGGTGGACAAACGCAAAGGCGCTGCGCTCAACCTGTTCAGCGACACACCCAACGTGTTCGACGCCGAGTCGGCCGGGCGCGCGGCGGTGCTGGCCGCGTTCGCCAGCGTGGCCATCAATGCGGTCGCCAAGGGCGAGGACGCCACCAGCCTGCGCCGCGGATTGCTGAGCAACCGCGAGATCGGCAAGGCGGTCGGCATGTTGATGCTGCTCCACGACATGACCGAGACGCAGGCGTTCGACCTGCTGCGGCGCCATTCCCAGACGCTGAACATCAAGCTGGCCGATGTGGCGCGGGAGGTCATCGATAGACGCGGCCAATTGCCGCCCGCCGAAGAGCAGGAGAACGACTAGCTCGCTACTCCGGCAACCGCAGCTCGGGCTTTTCCACCTCTTCGATGTTGACGTCCTTGAACGTCACCACCCGCACCTGCTTGACGAACCGGGCCGGGCGGTACATGTCCCACACCCAGGCGTCGGACAGTCGCAGCTCGAAGTACACCTCGCCGTCGGCGTTGCGGGGCACCATCTCCACGCTGTTGGCCAGGTAGAAGCGCCGCTCGGTTTCGACGACGAAGCTGAACTGGCCGACGATGTCCTTGTATTCGCGATACAGCGAGAGCTCCATCTCGGTTTCGTACTTTTCGAGATCCTCGGCACTCATCTGTTCAGACGTCCTTCTCGGAGAAACACTTCCCCGGCGTTCCGCCCGGGGAATCCTGGCCCCATCTTTCCTCACCGATATCCGCCGCGCGCGGGCGAGGGTCCGGTCGGCATTCGGCCACGACGCGGCCGCCCAACCCTGCTGACCCTATGGCCACGCGCCGGACATTGATGAACGAGTGGCGGTGTTCGGGGCAGGGACCCAGCCGCGTCAGCGCCGTGCTGTGCGCCGGTGTGCTGTAACCCTTGTGTTCGGCGAAGCCGTAGCCCGGGTGGTCGGCGTCCATGGCGACCATCAGCCGGTCCCGGCTGACCTTCGCCAGCACGCTGGCCGCGGCGATGCACGCCGCCACCGCGTCGCCGCCGATGACCGGGAGCGACGGCACCGGCAGGCCGGGCACCCGGAATCCGTCGCTGAGCACATAACCGGGCCGCAGCGACAGGCCGGCCACGGCGCGGCGCATGCCTTCGATGTTGGCGACGTGCACGCCGCGCCGGTCCACTTCGGCCGGGGGGATGAACACGACGTGGTAGGCCAGCGCGTAACGACGGATCAGCGGGAACAACTTCTCCCTGGCACTCTCGGTGAGCTTTTTCGAATCATCAAGCGCAGCAAGGCTTTCCAGGCGGCCAGGCCCCAGCACGCAGGCCGCCACCACCAATGGGCCCGCGCAGGCGCCGCGGCCGACTTCGTCCACGCCGGCGACCGGCCCCAACCCGCTGCGATACAGCGCGGATTCCAGGGTGCGCAATCCCGACGATTTGCGGATCACCGTCCGCGGCGGCCACGTCGTGGTCATGGCTACTGATGCTGCTGCGGGTTCACCGAAGACACGCCACCCCATCGCCCGGGCGGCCACACGATGAACCTCGCCTTGCCGATCACGTTGGACACCGGCACGGTCCCCGACGCGGGATCGCCCGTGCACAACACGCCCTTGAGCGCCTCGGTCGGGACACTGTTGCAGTGGGCGCGGGAATCCGCCGAGTGGGTCCGGTTGTCGCCCATCACCCACAGCCGCCCCTGCGGAACGGTGACCGGCCCGAACTCGCTGCCCAGGCACGGATACACCGACGGGTCGGCCATCATGGTGGCCGGATCCAGGTAGGGCTCTTTGAGCGGCTTGCCGTTGACCGTCAAGCCGGTGTCGGCCCGGCACTGCACCGTCTGCCCGCCGACGGCGATGACCCGCTTCACCAAGTCGTTTTCGTCGGGAGGCACGAAGCCGATGAAGGACAGCGCATCCTGTGCCCACCGCAGCACGGTGTTGTTGGACCGGATCGACTTGTACCCCAGGTTCCAGGAGGGCGGCCCCTTGAAGACGATGACGTCACCGGGGCGGGGTGACTCGAAGCGATAGCTGACCTTGTCGACCATGATCCGGTCACCGACACAACCGGCGCAGCCGTGCAGCGTCGGCTCCATCGATTCCGACGGGATCAGGTAGGGCCGTGCCACGAACGTCAACATGACGTAATAGAGGGCCACCGCGATTACCGCCAGCAGCGCGAATTCCCGCAGCGTGGATCGCTTGGTGCGCTCCGGCGTGTCCTCGTCGGGCGCCTCTCCCGGTTCGGGGACCTTCGGCGACTCGCCTTCGGGCGTGTCCGGGATTTGAGTGGAGACCTTCGGCTCTGACTGGGCGGACTGGGGCTCAGATGAGTCCGTGGGTTCGGTCACGAGATCAGAGTAGCCAGCGCAGATTGTGGCGCGCTAAACCGACCGTGACTGCCGCCCGGCCGTCCCAGCTCAGCGCTTTTCCTTGATCTTGGCCTTCTTGCCGCGGAGCTCACGCAGGTAGTAGAGCTTGGCGCGGCGGACATCTCCACGGGTCACCACCTCGATGTGGTCGATGTTCGGCGAATGCACCGGAAACGTCCGCTCGACGCCGACGCCGTAGCTCTCCTTGCGCACGGTGAAGGTCTCGCGGACGCCGCCGCCCTGTCGACGGATCACCGCGCCCTTGAACACCTGGATACGCTCCTTGGCGCCCTCGATGACCTTGACGTGCACGTTGATGGTGTCGCCCGGGCCGAAAACGGGGATGTCGTCGCGCAGCGACGCTTGGTCGACGAAGTCCAGGCGGTTCATCTGAGAAGACACTTCCTTGCGGTCGCGGCCTGCGGCAACAGCTCTCACCTGCACGTGAGGCAGTCGCCAAGCCGATGGTTTGGGGCAACTTGGGCGTATCTCGCAGCAGGCAAGAAGCGGCCCGGCCGGCCTGGAACCGCTGGAGACAACTGGTCAATTGTGCCAGACAGGAGGCTTGCCACGAAAATCACAGCGTCGGAGGCGGTTCGCAACGAGCCGAAAACGCTGGTGAATGGTACATATGACTGGGGCCAGAACGCGCTACCCGACCTTGCGTAATGGCCGGGACAGGTGGCGCGATGCGGCCCACACCAGTGCGCTTGGGTGCGTCGGAGCCACGTCGGAGGAGAGGAATGCGCGTTCGGCCGCTGATTTTGTTCACCGCCACAGCGGCGGTGGCGTTGATCGTGGCCGCCGGATGCGAGGCGAAGGTACAGGCCAACGTATATAGCCTCCCGGTCTACGTCACGCCCGACCGAGGCCTGCGCCAGCCGCCCCCGCAGTCGGCCGAGGTCCTGCTCGAGGCGGTCAAGCCACCGCAGCCCGAACTGCAGCTGACCGCCCCGGGGCCCGTCGGCCTGCAGGCGCGGGTGCAGCAGGCAACCGACGAAGCCGCCGCCGGCGGAGCCGCCCTCTCGGTGGCGATCCTCGATCGCAAGACCCACCAGCTGGTCTCCACCGGCAACAGCCAGGTCATCGGCACCGCGTCGGTGGCCAAGCTGTTCATCGCCGACGACCTGCTGCTGCACGAATCGGAGGGCAAGGCCGCGCTGACCGCCAACGACCGCCAGGCGTTGGACATCATGTTGCAGTCATCCGACGACGGCGCGGCCGAGAAGTTCTGGGGCCAGGGCGGCGAGAACGCCATCATCACCGCGGTCGCGGCCCGCTACGGGCTCACGTCGACCACCCCGCCCAGCGACGGACGCTGGTGGAACACCATGAGCACGACGACCGACCTGATCCGCTACTACGAGATGCTGCTCGACGGGTCGGGCGGGCTGCCCGCGGACAAGGCGAAGATCATCGTCGACGACCTGGCCCAGTCCACGCCCAACGGGCTGGACGGCTACCCGCAACGCTTCGGCATCCCGGAGGGTCTGTACGCCGAACCGGTGGCGGTCAAGCAGGGCTGGATGTGCTGCATCGGCAGCGACTGGATGCACTTGTCGACCGGGGTGATCGGCTCGGACCGTCGCTACATCATGGTGGTGCAGTCGCTGCAGCCCTCCGACGACGCCACCGCCCGCGACACCATCACCCGGGCGGTCAGGACGATATTTCCCGAGGGCCGAATCGACCCGTTGGGGCGCGGGCTCTAATCTTCTTGCCCGGGCTCGTCCAGCAGCTCCGGGCGTCGTTCGCGGGTGCGCTGCAACGAGACCTCCCGGCGCCAGGCGGCGACGCGCGCGTGGTCGCCGGATAACAACACCTCGGGAACGTCGAGCCCGCGCCAGCTCGGCGGCCGGGTGTAGCTGGGCCCCTCCAGCAGCCGGTCCAGCGCCGGGGAGTGCGAATCCTCGCGATGCGACGCCGGATTGCCGAGGACGCCCTCGAGCAGGCGCACCACGGCTTCGATCATCACCACCGCCGCCGACTCCCCACCCGGCAGGACATAGTCGCCGATCGAGACCTCCTCGACGCGCATCCGCCGGGCGGCATCCTCGATGACCCGCTGGTCGATGCCCTCGTAGCGGCCGCACGCGAACACCAGGTGCTCCTCGGCGCTCCATCGCTGGGCGTCAGCCTGTGTGAACAACGCACCAGCGGGGGTGGGGACAACCAAAACGGTTTGCTCCGAGCAGATCTCGTCCAGCGCTTCGCCCCACACCGGGGCCTTCATCACCATCCCGGGACCACCGCCGTACGGCGCGTCGTCGACCGAGCGATGCACGTCGTGCGTCCACCGACGCAGATCGTGCACCCGCAGGTCGACCAGCCCCGACTGAATTGCCTTGCCCGGCAACGATTGTCGCAACGGGTCGAGGAAGTTCGGGAAGATCGTGACGACGTCGATTCTCATGCGAGATCCAGCAGGCCCTCGGGCGGATCGATCTCGACACTGCGGTCGTCGAGCGACACCGACGTGACGATCGCGCCGACGAACGGCACCAGTACTTCCCCACCGTCGCCTCGGCGCACCGCCAACAACTCACCCCCGGCGGTGTGCAACACCTCGGCGACGACACCGACGTCCTGGCCCGCAACCGTCCGGACGTGCAGCCCTTCGAGTTGGTGGTCGTAGTAGGTGTCCGGCTCATCAATGGGGGGCAAATCAGCGGAATCGACGACGAACAGGGTGCCGCGCAGCGCGTCGGCGGAGTCCCGGTCGGCCACCCCGGCCAATCGCAACAGCAGCCGCCCGCCGTGCTCGCGCGCGCTCTCGACTACGAAGTCACGTTCTTCACCACCGCGGGATGGCTTGCCCCGCAGGGTGTTACCCGGCGCGAAGCGGGTCGCCGGGTCGTCGGTGCGGATCTCGACGACGACCTCGCCGCCGATCCCGTGCGCTTTCGCGACGCGCCCGACGGTCAACTCCAACGGAGCTCCATCAGCGGCTACTGGTCGGTGTCCACCACGTCGACGCGGATACCGCGGCCACCGATACCGGCGACCAGCGTGCGCAGCGCAGTCGCGGTGCGACCCCCGCGACCGATCACCTTGCCCAGGTCGTCGGGATGGACGTGGACCTCGACCGTTCTGCCACGGCGGCTGGTCACCATGTCGACCCGGACGTCGTCGGGGTTGTCGACGATCCCACGGACCAGGTGCTCCACTGCGTCAACGACGACGGTGCTCACGTCGGTCAGCTTTCGGCGCTCGGCGCGGCCTGCTCGCCGCCCTCGGCGGCCGTCTCCGCCGGCGCGGCCTCAGCGGCCGGCTCCGCCGGCGTCTCGGGGGCAGCCGCCGCCTCTGGCTCGGCGGCCTTGGCGGCCTTCTTCGCCGGCGCCTTCTTCTTCGGCTTCGCCGCCTCGGTGGTGGGACCGCCCTCGGCCTCGGCCAGCGCGGCGTTGAACAGCTCGAGCTTGCTGGGCTTCGGCGGGGCGACCTTCAAGCGGCCCTCGGCGCCCGGCAGGCCCTTGAACTTCTGCCAGTCGCCGGTGATCTTGAGCAGCTTGAGGACGGGCTCGGTGGGCTGAGCACCCACGGACAGCCAGTACTGCGCGCGCTCGGAGTTGATCTCGATGAGGCTCGGGTCTTCCTTCGGGTGGTAGCGGCCGATGACCTCGATGGAGCGACCGTCGCGCCGCGTCCGAGCGTCGGCGACGGCGATGCGGTACTGGGGATTGCGGATCTTGCCAAGCCGGGTCAGCTTGATCTTCACAGCCATGGTTAAGCGGGTTCTCCTGTGTGTGTCACGCTGCAATTCAGCGATCGGGGCGGGGATGCCCGGATCCGGTTTTGCCTCGCGTGTATGACCACGAAGCGATGCGTAATCGCTCGGCGGACAGCCGCCCATTGTGCCAGACCAGGGCGCCGCCCCAGAAATCGCGGCGGCGGCCGCCGCCTACATGACCTTCTGGAAGACCTTGGTCTCGACCCGACGGGTCATCCGCCAGCCGTCCGGCGTGCGGACGAACTCGTCGTCGTACCAGAGCCCGCAGAACAACACCTGCTCCTTGTCCCCGCCGAGCACCATCGGGTTGAAGCAGATCACCCGCGACGAGGCCTTATCCCCGTCGATGCGCACCGAGAAGTTGCCGAGCATGTGCGCGTACACCGGGAAGTTCGGCAGCACCTCCGACAGCCACTTCTTGACCTCCGGGTAGTGGCCCTCGATGCCGCCGAGGGCGGTGTAGTCGATGTACGCGTCTTCCGTGAACACCTGGTCGAGATCGTCGAATCGGCGCTGGTCAATGGCGGTGGAATAGTCCACCAGAAGCTGCTGGATCTCTAAGCGGTCGGAAATCTCGGCCAGGCTCAACATGCATCGGACAGTACTGAAATCGACGCCGAACAGGCCCGGAAGTTAGACTTTCCGGCCATGCGCAAGGTCATGGCCGCAGCGGCGGCCCTGCTCACGGTGGGTGCGTACGGGGCAACCGTCCCCACGGCCCGGGCCGACAGCATGCAGCCGGTGGGCTCGGTGCCGATCCCGGACGGCCCGGCCCAGACCTGGATCGTCGCCGATCTCGACACCGGCCAGGTGCTGGCCGACCGCGACCAGAACGTGGCCCACCCGCCGGCGAGCACGATCAAGACGCTGCTGGCCCAGGTGGTCCTCGACTCGGTGAGCCTGGACTCCACCGTCGTCGCCGACACCGCCGACACCCAGGTGGAGTGCAATTGCGTCGGCATCAAACCGGGCCGCACCTACACCGCACGTCAGCTCCTCGACGGCCTGCTGCTGGTCTCGGGTAACGACGCCGCCAACACGCTGGCGCACATGCTGGGCGGGCCCGAAGTCACGGTCGCCAAGATGAACGCCAAGGCCGCCTCGCTCGGCGCGACGAGCACCCATGCCGCGACGCCGTCCGGGCTCGATGGGCCAGGCGGATCCGGGTCATCGACCGCGCACGACCTGGCCGTCATCTTCCGCGCCGCGATGGCCAACCCGGTGTTCGCTCAGATCACGGCCGAGCCGTCGGCGATGTTCCCCGGCGATAACGGCGAACACCTCATCACCAATCAGGACGAGCTGTTGCAGCGCTACCCCGGCGCGATCGGCGGCAAGACCGGGTTCACCAACGCGGCCCGCAAGACCTTTGTCGGGGCCGCCGCCCGCGGTGGCCGTCGGTTGGTCATCGCCATGATGTACGGGTTGATCAAAGAGGGCGGCCCGACGTACTGGGACCAGGCGGCGACGTTGTTCGACTGGGGATTCGCCCAAGGCCCGCAGTCCAGCATCGGCTCGCTGTAGCTATTCCGCCAGGCCCGCGTCCCCCGCCGCCGCGGACAGCAGCGTCATCAGCATCGGGATCCGTTGCTCGGCGATCTGCGGCTGCGGCAGCACCCCCTCCACCACCGCGGCCCCGTCGAACACGTTGGTCAGCAACGCGACCAGCACCGGGAACGTTTCCTCGGGGAAGCTTTCGGCCCCGGGCAGCGTACGGGCGGCGTCGTGAATCTTCGCCGAGTACTGGCGCAGCTCGGTTTGCAAAGTGGCCCTGAGCTTTTCGTCGGTGCGCGCGGCGACCAACAGCTCGTAGAGCACGGCATTGCTCGGGGCGGCGGTGATGTCGCGGAGTATCGCCAGGGCGGCTTCGAGCGCCGGCCGATCGGCCGGGATTTCGGCGACCCGCTTGGTGAACGTCTCGAGCTGACGACGCAGCACCTCCGACGCCGTGGCGGCCATGAAGTCGCCCATCGTCTCGAAGTGCCGGAACAGGGCGCCCACCGACACCCCGGCGCGCTTGGTGATCACGGCCGCCGACGCTCGGGCGTATCCGACCTCGATGATGGTGGCGATGCAGGCGTCGAGAAGCCGTCCCACGGTCTCTTCCCGACGCTGCTGCTGGGTTCTGGCCACGTCAGCCCCCGATTCTCAGGGCGCTCCGGCCCCGGTGTCGCTGGCCCGCGCGCAGGTAGCGGCCCGACTTCAAGGTCCGGCCGTAGCCGTCCCTGAACTGCCCCGCGCGGAAGACGACGGCCCCGCCCACACGGTCGCGACGACGGCGTCGTCGTTGCGATTGACCATGCGCCGCAAGCCCCCGTAGAACGGCACCTCCTCCTCGTAGTAGCCCTCGACCGTTTCGTTGAGGCCGGCCGGGTCGATCACCACGAAGTCCGCGCGGTCGCCCTGCCGCAGCGTGCCGGCGTCGACGCCGAACCACTCCCCCAGTTCGCCGGTCAGGCGATGCACCGCCTGCTCGATGGGCATGAACGGTGCGCCCGCCCGGGAGGCGTCCCGAGCCCGCTTGAGCAGCTTGATCGGGAAGTTGTAGAAGGCCATGTTGCGCAGGTGCGCACCGGCATCCGAGAAGCCCATGTGCACGCTGCCCTCATTGGCGAGCGCGTTGAGCAGCTTGGGGCGGTGGTTGGCCACGACGGTCGTCCACCGGACGTTGCGTTCGCCGTTCTCGACGAGCACGTCCAGGAATGCGTCGAGCGGGTGCAGCTTGCGCTCGTCGGCGATGGCCCCAAAGCTCTTGCCTATCAACGACTCGTCGGGGCACTCGACGATGACCGCGTCGTGGAAGTCGCGGTGCCACAACGACGGTCCGAGTTTGATCCGGTCGAACTCCTTGCGGAACTTCCGGCGGTATTCCTTGTCGGCAAGTAACTCGTTGCGCTCCAACTGGTCCCGCAGGTGCAGGGCGGCCGTTCCGGCGCCGAATTCCTCGAAGACCGGCAGATCGATTCCGTCGGAGTACAACTCGAACGGCACCGGCAGATGCTGGAATCGCACATGAGAGCCCAGCAGCTTGTTCAGCAAGCGGGTCCCCGGGCCGAAGACGTATACCGACAGCGGCATCGACTTGGCATCGGCGGATACCAGCATGCTCATGCGAACGCCCTTGCCGCGGTTGAGGATCCGGCTACTGGCCAGGAAGAAGAGCATTCCGGACGACGGCTTCGCCACGTTGGGCGCGCTCTGCAGCATGCGTCCGCGCTTGCGCAGCACCTTGATGAGCCGGCGGCGCTCGCGCCAGGTCGCGAAGGTGGACGGCAGCGCCCGCGACCGGAATCGCTCACCGTCGAGCTTGTCGATGGCCGCGTCCATCCCCGACATGCCGAGCACCCCGGCGTCGAGCGCCTCCTCCAGCAGGGCCGCCATCTGCTCCAGCTCGGCGGGGGTGGGCGTGACGGTGGCGTCGGTGGCCCGATCGAGCCCGAGAACCGCCGTCCGCAGGTCCGAATGGCCAAGCAGCGAGCCGACATTCGGCCCGAGCGGCAGGGCGTCGATGGCCTTGATGTATTCCGCTGCGGTGGACCACGTCTTGTTCTGCAGGGCGCCGTAGACGAACTCGCGCGGCACGGCTTCGACGCGGCTGAACAGGTCGGCGGCGTCCTCGGAGCTGGCGTAGACCGTCGACAACGAGCAGTTCCCGAGCAACACGGTGGTGACACCGTGCCGCACGGACTCCCGCAGGCCCGGATCCAGCAGCACCTCGGCGTCATAGTGGGTGTGCACGTCGACGAAGCCGGGCACGATCCACTTGCCGGCCGCGTCGATCACCTCGGGGCAGCCCGTCTCGTCCAGCGGCCCGTCCGACACGGTGGCCACCACGCCGTCGCGAATACCCAGCGTGCGGGTCTGCGGCGCGCTGCCGGTGCCGTCGAACCACAGCCCTTCGCGAATGATCACGTCGTAAGCCACTTTTGCCTCCAGTTGTCGTGGTGACATGGACCGTAACATAGATAGCAAGCACTCGCAATCTTTTCCGGAAGCCGGCGCGGCAACCCCGTGAACAGGGCCGATTCCGGGCTACGTCGGCGAGCGGAACACCTTGCCGCGCAAAATCACCAGGTCCGGACGGTGCAGCGCGGCCGGGCTCGACCGCGGATCGTCCGCGAAGCACAGCAGGTCGGCGGAAGCGCCGTGATCGAGGCCGGGGCGGCCCAGCCAGCGCCGGGCGTCCCAGCACCCCGCGCCCAACGCATCGGTCGGGCTCATGCCGATGCCCTTGAGCGCTTCGATCTCGTCGGCGATGCGCCCGGGCGCGACCATGGTGCCGGCGTCACTGCCGGCGTAGATCGGCACGCCCGCATCACGGGCCGCGGCGATCCGCGACAGCCCGCGTGCATGCAGGTCGCGCATGTGGGCGGCGTAGGTCGGATACTTCCCGGCCGCGGCGTCGGCGATACCCGGGAAATTCTCGACGATGTTGACCAGCGTGGGGACCAGGACGGTCCCGTGCTCGACCATCAGCGCGATGGTGTCATCGGTGAGGCCGGTGCCGTGCTCGATGCAGTCGATGCCGGCCCTGACCAGGCCCGGCAGCGCGTCCTCACTGAAGACGTGCGCGGTGACCCGGGCGCCATGGGCATGTGCGGTGTCGATGGCCGCCTTGAGCACGTCGTCGGACCACAGCGGTGCGAGGTCGCCGACGCTGCGATCGATCCAGTCGCCGACCAGCTTGATCCAGCCATCGCCGCGCCGCGCCTCTTCGGCCACCGCCTCGGGCAGTTGCCACTCGTCTTCCAGCTCGCGCGAGAAACCCGCCGCATACCGCTTGGGCCGGGCCAGATGTTTTCCGGCCCGGATGATGCGCGGCAGATCCTCGTGGTCGTCGAGGCTGCGGGTGTCGGTCGGTGAGCCGCAGTCCCGCAACAGCAGCGCACCGACGTCGCGTTCGATCTCGGCCTGGGCGATCGCCTCGTCGAGCCGAATCTCGCCGTGCTCGCCGAGCCCGACGTGGCAGTGCGCGTCCACCAGGCCCGGGATGATCCAGCCGCCGTCAAAGACGGTGTCGGCCCCCGCGACCGGTTCGGTGCTGATGCGCCCGCCGACGATCCACAGCTCGGTTGGGGTCTCGTCCGGCAGCCCAACACCTCGCACGTGCATGCGCACAGCGGGTCAGTTTCGTCGGGTCCGACGGTGACGACCTGGGGGCACCTCCCGCTTGCGGGGGACTTCGCCCGGCTTCGCCGCGCTCGCGATCGTCACGACTTGCCTGGGAACTTGAGTTTGGACAGGTCGAAATCCGCCAGCCCGGGCGGCAGCTCGTTGAGGCCTTCCGGCATGTGCGAAAGGTCCGGGAATCCGGCCGGCATGCCCGGCATCCCGGCGCCGAGGGGGTTCCTGGCCTTGGGCGGCGTCGGGCCCCGCCCGCCCTTCTTGCCCTTCTTGCCCTTGCCGCCCTTGGCCTTTCGGGTCGCCGACTTGCGACCCATGCCGGGGATGCCCATGCCGCCGAGCATCGACGACATCATCTTGCGGGCCTCGAAGAACCGGTCCACCAGCTGGTTCACCTCGGACACCGAGACGCCGGACCCGTTGGCGATGCGCAGCCGCCGGGAGGCGTTGATGATCTTCGGGTCGGCCCGCTCTTGGGGCGTCATGCCGCGGATGATGGCCTGCAGGCGGTCGAGTTGCTTGTCGTCGACCTGTGCCAGCGCGTCCTTCATCTGCCCGGCGCCGGGAAGCATGCCCAGCAGGTTGCCGATCGGACCCATCTTGCGGATGGCGAGCATCTGCTCGAGGAAGTCCTCCAGCGTCAGCTCGCCGGTGCCGATCTTGGCGGCGGCGGCCTCGGCCTGCTCGGCGTCGAAGACCTGCTCGGCCTGTTCGATCAGGCTCAGCACGTCGCCCATGCCCAGGATGCGGCCGGCCATCCGGTCGGGGTGGAAGACGTCGAAGTCCTCCAGCTTCTCGCCGGTGGAGGCGAAAAGGATTGGGACGCCGGTCACCTCGCGCACCGACAACGCGGCGCCACCGCGGGCGTCACCGTCGAGCTTGGTCAATACCACCCCGGTGAAGCCGACGCCCTCGCGGAACGCCTCCGCGGTGGTCACGGCGTCCTGCCCGATCATCGCGTCCAGCACGAACAGCACTTCGTCGGGATTGACGGCGTCGCGGATGGCCGCGGCCTGGGACATCAGCTCGTCGTCGATGCCCAGCCGGCCGGCGGTGTCGACGATGACGACGTCGTGGTGCTTCGCCCGGGCCTCGGCGAGCCCCGCCGCCGCGACCGCGACCGGGTCACCGGGCCCCGATCCGGGGGACTCGCCGGGATGCGGCGCGAACACCGGTACCCCGGCGCGCTCACCGACGACTTGCAGCTGGTTCACCGCGGCCGGCCGCTGCAGGTCGCACGCCACCAACAGCGGAGTGTGCCCCTGCCCGCGCAGCCACGCGGCCAGCTTTCCGGCCAGCGAGGTCTTACCGGAACCCTGCAGACCGGCGAGCATCACCACGGTCGGCGGCGTCTTGGCGAACGCCAGCTGGCGGGTTTCCCCACCCAGGATGCCGATGAGCTCTTCGTTGACGATCTTGACGACCTGCTGCGCCGGGTTGAGGGCGCCGGAGACCTCGGCACCCCGGGCGCGGTCCTTGATCCGGGTGACGAACGCGCGCACCACGGGCAACGACACGTCGGCTTCCAGCAGCGCCAGCCGGATCTCGCGGGTGGTGGCCTCGATGTCGGCGTCGGTCAGTCGACCCTTGCCGCGTAGTCCCTGAAGTGCACCGGTCAACCGGTCGGACAGCGATTCAAACACCCCGCCAGCCTAGTGGTAGTCCAGCCCGGCCGGCTTGGCGCCGCCCATCGACCGCGACACCGCAACTACGCACACGACGCGCCGATAAAGGTGTGCGTAGTTTCAGTCTCGCCGAAACGGCGAGCGGGTTTGAATGGTTCCCATGCTCGAGGTGATCGACAAAGGATCCTGCAGCCGAGATCATCCGGTGCCGCTGCTGTTCGTGCACGGCGGCTGGCACGGCGCGTGGTGCTGGGAGCACTTCCTGGACTTCTTCGCCGACGCGGGCTACCGCGCGGTCGCGATGAGCCTGCGGGGGCACGGCGCCAGCCCGACGGCCAAGCCGCTGCACAAGGTTTCCATCGCCGACTACATCGACGACCTCCGTTCGGTGGCCGACGAACTGGGCGGCGACCCCGTGCTGATAGGCCATTCGCTGGGTGGCTTCGTCATCCAGCGCCACCTCGAAACACGCGGCGCCCCGGCGGCGGTCCTGGTGGGCTCCGTACCGCCGCAGGGCGTGCTCAGGTTGGCGGTGCGCGTCTGGCGCCGCCGGCCATCGATGACGATGGAAGCCTGGACCGACCCCACGCTGCTGAAATTCCTCGCCACCCCGGCTCTGGTCCGTGAGTACCTGTTCTGCGCCGACACGCCCGAGGCGGTCGTCGAATCCTGCAGGCAACGCGCGGGGGCCGAGAGCATCCGCGCCGCCATGACCGATCCCGTGGTCCGCCGTGTCAGAACGCGGCGGGTGACCACGCCGATCCTGGTCCTCGGCGCGCAGTACGACGGCTTCGTCAGCGCCGGCGATGTGCGTGCCACGGCGCGCGCGTATGCGACCGAACCGGAATTCTTCCCGATGGGCCACAACATGATGCTCGAGCCGGGGTGGGCTGACGTCGCGCAACGCATCCACGGGTGGCTGCAGACCCGCGACCTCGCGGGCCGGCCACGGTAGCCGCGCCCGAGTCGTTACTGCGCCGAAAAGCGTTGGCGTGCTAGATTTCACAGCCACCGCTTCACCACTCTGGCCGGGTCGACAATTACAACAAACGGGGGAAATGTCCGTGCAACCGCTCGCTCGCACGGAGTCTCCCGTCGACGACAGCGGCCGTGCGCTGCGGGGTTGGCAGCGCCGGGCGTTGGTGAAATACCTGGCCGGCCAACCGCGCGATTTCCTGGCCGTGGCGACCCCGGGCTCCGGCAAGACGACGTTCGCCCTGCGGGTGGCCGCGGAACTGCTGAGCCAGCGCGTCGTCGAGCAGATCACGGTCGTGGTGCCCACCGAGCACCTCAAGGTGCAGTGGGCCCAGGCCGCCGCACGGCACGGCATCGCCCTGGACCCGAAGTTCTCCAACTCCCATGCCCTGATGTCGGGCGAGTACCACGGCGTGATGGTCACCTACGCTCAGGTCGCGGCGCATCCGACGCTGCACCGGGTACGCACCGAGCAGCGCAAGACGTTGGTGGTCTTCGACGAGATTCACCACGGCGGTGACGCCAAGACCTGGGGTGAGGCCATCCGCGAGGCCTTCGGCGATGCGACGCGCCGGCTCGCCTTGACGGGCACGCCCTTTCGCAGCGACGACAGCCCCATCCCGTTCGTCGCCTACGAATCGGGCGCCGACGGGGTGCGGCGTTCGCAGGCCGACCACACTTACGGCTACGCCGAGGCTCTTGCCGACGGGGTGGTCCGACCGGTGGTCTTCCTGGCCTACTCCGGGGAGGCGCGCTGGCGGGACAGTGCCGGCGAGGAGCACGCCGCGCGGCTGGGCGAGCCGCTGACCGCCGAGCACACGGCGCGGGCCTGGCGCACGGCGCTCGACCCGGCCGGCGAATGGATGCCCGCGGTGATCGCGGCCGCCGACCAGCGGCTGAGCCAGAAGCGCGCGCACGTGCCCGACGCCGGCGGCATGATCATCGCCTCGGACCGCACCGCGGCGCGCGCCTACGCAACCCTGCTGACCAGGCTGACCTCCGAGGCGCCGACGGTGGTGCTGTCCGACGATCCCGGATCCTCCGCGCGCATCAGCGAATTCGCCGCCGGCACCAGCCGGTGGCTGGTGGCCGTGCGGATGGTCTCCGAAGGCGTCGACGTGCCCCGGCTCTCGGTCGGCATCTACGCCACCAGCGCCTCCACTCCGCTGTTCTTCGCGCAGGCCATCGGCCGCTTCGTGCGATCGCGCCGGCCGGGCGAGACCGCCAGCATCTTCCTGCCGTCGGTACCCAATCTGCTGCAGCTCGCCAGCGAGCTGGAGGCCCAGCGCAATCACGTGCTGGGGGATCCGCACCGCCCCGACGACGACCCCCTCGACGGCGATCCCGCCATCAGGACGCAGACCGAAAAGACCGAGGCCGACAACGGCTTCACCTCACTGGGCGCCGACGCGGAGCTGGATCAGGTCATCTTCGACGGGTCGTCGTTCGGCACCGCCGCGCCGGCCGGAAGCGACGAGGAGGCCGATTACCTCGGCATCCCGGGGTTGCTCGATGCCGATCAGATGCGGGCGCTGCTGCACCGCCGGCAGGACGAGCAGCTGCAGCGACGGGCCGCACAGGGTGCGCCGGCCGCGGTGTCGGGGCCGCCGTCGATGCATGGCCAACTGCGCGAGCTGCGCCGCGAGCTCAACAGCCTGGTGTCGGCCACCCACCACCGCATCGGCAAGCCGCACGGCTGGATTCACAGCGAACTTCGCCGTCGTTGCGGGGGGCCACCGATCGCCGCCGCGACCCGCGAACAGATCCAGGACCGCATCGAGGCCCTGCGGCGACTCAACGCCGAGCACGCCTGACCCCGCTAGTCGCCGACCGGCTCCTGGAGCACTTCGACCGTGGGGCCGCCCAACACGGCGAGCAGGTTCTGCTCGATCGCGGCTCGCGCGTCGTGCTCGCCGTGCGCCGGCACCGTCACGCAGAAGACGTCGGCGGCGGTCGAGCCGAACGTGTTGACCTTGGCCCAGACGATGTCGGACCCCGCGCGTTCCAGCGCACGGGTCAACAGCGCGAGCAGACCCAGCCGATCCATGGCCCGGACCTCGAAGATCAACTGGCCGGCGGTCGTCGCGTCGAGCCACAGGATGCGCGGCGGGGCGGTAGACCGGGTGACGGGCACCCCGGCCTGAATCTCGCCGGCCCGGGCCGTCGCGGCGCTGACCGCGTCGCTGTCGCGTCTTTCCAGCGTGCCGAGGACGTCGAGGTCGCCGGCCAGGGCACCGTTGAATTGCTGGCGCAGTAAGCCTGATTCGGGCGGCGAGCCGAACACCGGCGACGCGACGAACTCGACGATCGCCACGCCGTCGTGAATGTTGGCCAACGCCGAATGGATACGCAGGGAGTTCACCGCCAGCACCGCCGCTGCTTTCGAAACCAGCCCGCGCTGGTTCGGCGCGAGCATCACCGCGGTCAAGCGCTCCCGGTCACCGGGGTGCAGCTCCACGTGCACGCCGCGGCCAGCCGCCAGCGAAAGATAGTGGGGCGCAATCGGTTCGGCCTCCGGCAGCGGCTCGCCCGCCATCACCAGCCGGCAGCGACGGACCAAGTCGTCGATCAACGACGCCTTCCAGTCGCTCCACACCCCGGGACCGGTGGACTTCGAATCCGCCTCGGCCAGTGCGTGCAGGAGTTCGAGCAGTTGCGGGTCGCCGCGCAGGGCCGCGGCCACCGACTCGATGGTCTTGGGATCGTTGAGATCGCTTCGGGTGGCCGTGATCGGCAGCAGGAGGTGGTGGCGGACCATTCCCGCGAGCGTGTCGGTGTCCTGGGCCGACAGCCCCAGCCGGTTGCCGATCGGGATCGTCAATTCCGCGCCGAGCACACAGTGGTCCGTGCCGCGCCCCTTGCCGATGTCGTGCAGCAGCGCGCCGAGGGCGAGCAGGTCAGATCGCGCCACGCGGGTGGTGAGCGGGGCCGCGTTGACAGTGGTTTCGACGATGTGCCGGTCGACGGTCCACTTGTGCGAGACGTCGCGCGGCGGAAGGTCGCGCACCGCATCCCATTCCGGGAACAGTCGGCCCCACAGCCCGGTGCGGTCCAGGGACTCGATCGTGTTCACCGCCGTGGGCCCGGCCAGCAGGACGACCAGCAGGTCGTCCAGCGCCTCCCGCGGCCATGGCGAGGGTAAATCCGGGACGCTGTCGGCGAGTCGCTTGAGCGTGCCGGCGCCGATCGGCAGGCCGGTGTCCGCCGACGCGGCGGCGACTCGCAACACCAGGCCGGCATCGGTTTGGGGTTGGGCGTCGCGGGCGAGCACCACCTCGCCGTCGTACTCGACCACCCCCTCGTCCAGCGGTCGCCGCTTCGGGCGCCGCACCAGGGCGGTGAGGCCGCGTCGGGGCAGGGCGTTCTGCGCGGTCCGGAGCCCGGTTTCGGCGTGGTACGCGATGGTGCGGCTGACGCTGGAGAGCATGCGGGACAACGCAAATCGATCCCCGACGCCCAAGGCCGCACTGACCTCGTCGGCGAACTGAGCCAGCAGTTGGTCGAGTCCGCGCTTGGATACCCGGTGCAGTTCTGTGCGGACATCGAGCAGCGTGAGGTACGCGGCGTTCAGCGATCCGCCGGGCGCGTCGGGATGACCCATGCCGTGGCGGTCGATGAGCTGCGCGACGCCCAGCGCGTCGAGCAGTTGGACGTCGCGCAGGCCGCCGCGCCCCGACTTCAGATCCGGTTCGGCCCGCTGAGCGATTCGCCAACACCGTTGCCAGCGTTCATATGTCATGGCGACGAGCTCGTCCATGCGGGACCGGATTGCGCTGCGCCACTGGCGTCGAGCCCCGTCGATCAGCTCCGCCGACAGGCGCTCGTCCCCGGCGATGTGGCGGGCGTCCAGCATGCCCAGCGCGGCCACCAGGTCGCTGTTGGCGACGCCGAGGGCCCCGGACACCGATCGCACGCTGTGGTCGAGCCTGACGTTGGCGTCCCACAGCGGATACCACAATCCGTCGGCGACCCGCTGCAATTGGGTATCAGACTTGTTGTCGTGCAACAGCATTAGATCGAGATCGGAATACGGCAACAGCTCGCGGCGGCCCAGACCACCGACCCCGACGACCGCGAAACCGCTACCGTCGGCGATGCCGATCTCGCCGGCCTTGGCGACCAGCCAGGATTCATGAAGCTCCAGCCAGGCTTTCCGGAGCTCCGCGGCGCCGAGGTGAGCGCCCTCCGACAGCAGTTGGCGCCGCGAGGCAGCCAAATCGGCTGCCCCGCCGGCGCTTCCTGTCCCCGCTTCAGATGACCTGTCGGATGGGCTTGTCATACCCTCCCGGCCCGTCCGGCCTGGTTCAGCAATGTGCGGCTAGGAGTCAGAGGGCATCGGTTCCGCGTTCACCCGTGCGCACGCGCACAATGGTTTCCACGGGGGTTACCCAGACCTTGCCGTCACCGATCTTGCCGGTGCGCGCCGCCCGGACGATGCTGTCCACGACCTTGTCCACGATGGAATCGTCGACCACCACCTCGATCCGCACCTTCGGCACGAAATCCACCGAGTATTCAGCACCCCGGTAAACCTCGGTGTGGCCCTTCTGCCGCCCGTACCCCTGGATTTCGCTGACCGTCATGCCCAGGACGCCCGCGTCCTCGAGGCTGGTCTTCACGTCATCGAGGGTGAACGGCTTCACAATTGCGGTGACTAGCTTCATGCCTGCTCTGCCTCCACTTTGTCGCCCACTCGGTCCTCCTCCAGGCCGTTGCGGTCCTCCAGGGGAACCCGCGCCGCCGGAAGAACGGATCCCTGCCCACCGATCGTTCCGAAATCGTACGCGCTCTCCGCGTGCTCAGACTCGTCGATGCCGGTTGATTCTTCCTCGGCGTCGACACGCAACCCGATCGTGTACTTCAGGATCAAAGCCAAGATCAGCGTGACGATGCCGGAGTAGAAGAGGACGGCGAAGGCGCCGACCGCCTGCCGCTCCAGCTGGGCCCAGCCGCCGCCGTAGAACAACCCCTTCGACACCCCGGCCACCCCGTTGATCGCGGTGGACTCCGGCGCGGCGAGCAGGCCGACCAGCAAGGTGCCCGCCAGACCGCCGACCATGTGCACCCCGACCACGTCGAGCGAGTCGTCGAAGCCGAACCGGAATTTCAGCCCGACCGCCAGCGCGCACACCACTCCGGCCACCGCGCCGACGACGATCGCGCCCAGGATGTTGACCGACGAGCAGGACGGTGTGATGGCGACCAGTCCGGCGACGATGCCGGACGCCGCTCCCAGCGTCGTGGGTTTCCCGTCGCGGATGCGCTCGGTCAGCAGCCACGCGAGCATGCCCGTGGCCGTGGCGACCGTGGTGGTCATGAACGTCGCTCCGGCGGACCCGTTCGAACTGGTCGCCGAACCGGCGTTGAATCCGAACCAGCCGAACCACAGCAAGCCTGCGCCGAGCATCACGAACGGCAGGTTGTGCGGCCGGAACAGCGTGGTGGGCCACCCGCGGCGCTTGCCCAGGACGATCGCCAGCGCCAGGCCGGCCACACCGGAGTTGATATGGACCGCCGTCCCTCCGGCGAAGTCGATGGCGTGCAGCTTGTTGTTGATCCAGCCACCGTGCTCAGACGCGAAGCCGTCGGCGGCGAAGACCCAGTGTGCGACCGGGAAGTAGACCAGCGTCGCCCACAGCCCGGCGAACACCAGCCACGCGGTGAACTTGAGCCGATCGGCCACCGCGCCCGAGATCAGCGCGACGGTGATGATCGCGAACATCAGCTGGAAGGCCACGAACACCGTCGCGGGCATGGTGCCGGCCAACGGGATGTCCACCTGCGTGACGCCCTTGCTCGGGTCCGCCTTGACGGCGTTGCCGCCGATGAGCTTCGCCAGGCCCCAGTAATCGGTCGGATTACCCACGACGCCGCCCCGGTCGTCACCGAACGACATCGAGTAGCCGTAGAGCACCCAGAGCACCGTCACGACGCCCATGGCGCTGATGCTCATCATGATCATGTTGAGCACGCTTCTGGTGCGCACCATGCCGCCGTAGAAGAACGCAAGACCTGGCGTCATCAACAGCACTAGCGCGGAACTCGCCAACATCCAGGCGGTATCGCCGGTATCTGGTTGGCCCAATTGCGGGAATGCCACTCGCTCACCTCCGGTCGGACATGAATGGCCGGCAGGCGACGCCTGTGGCCTGCGAGAACCATGCGCAATTGTTGTTTCCGCAGTGGGGCCGCCGTGTTTCGGCGGTATTAACGTCCGGCTCGCCCTGTAAGGGGTTTCAGCCGAGCAGGGCGTCGACGAAGGCACCCGGCTCGAACGGCGCCAGATCGTCGGGACCCTCCCCGAGCCCGACCAGCTTCACCGGTACCCCGAGTTCCTGTTGGACGCGGAATACGATGCCGCCCTTGGCCGTACCGTCCAGCTTGGTCAGCACGGCGCCGGTGATCTCGACGACCTCGGCGAAGACCCGCGCCTGGGCCAGGCCGTTCTGCCCGATGGTGGCGTCGAGCACCAGCAGCACCTCGTCGACCGCGGCGCGTCGTGTTACCACGCGTTTAACCTTGTCGAGCTCGTCCATCAGCCCGACCTTGGTGTGCAGCCGGCCGGCGGTGTCGATGAGCACCACGTCGGCGCCCGAGGCGATGCCCTTGTCGACGGCGTCGAACGCCACCGATGCCGGGTCGGCGCCTTCGGGCCCGCGTACCACCTCCGCGCCCACGCGGGACGCCCAGGTTTGCAGTTGATCGGCCGCCGCGGCCCGGAAGGTGTCGGCGGCGCCGAGCACGACACGACGTCCGTCGGCCACCAGCACCCGGGCCAATTTGCCTACGGTGGTGGTCTTTCCGGTGCCGTTCACACCGACGACCAGCAGCACCGACGGGTGGTCATCGTGCGGCAGCGCGCGGATCGAGCGGTCCATGTCGGGGTGCAGCTCCCGGATCAGCACGTCGCGCAGTACGGCCTTCGCGTCGGCTTCGGTGCGCACATCGCTGCCGGCCAGGCGGGCGCGCAGCTGCGCCATCACCGACTCGGTGACCACCGGGCCGAGGTCGGCGACCAGCAGGGTGTCCTCGACGTCCTGCCAAGCGTCTTCGTCCAGGTCGCCGCCGCCGATCAGGCCCAGCACGCTGCGTCCCAACGCGTTCTGCGACCTGGCCAGCCGGCCGCGAAGGCGCTCGAGGCGGCCTTCGGGCGGCGCGATGGCCTCGATCTCGGGGGCCGCTGGTGGCGGCTCGGCGGCCGGCGGCGTGGGCGCCGGTGCTACCGGCGGTGCGGCGGGGGTCTCCAGCGTCTCCGGTTCGGGGAGCTCGACCTCCGAGATGGTGCGCCGCGGCGCGTCGCGAGGAATGGTGGCGTCGTCGCCCACCGCGGGCAGGCCCGTGGTGTCGAGCCGATCGGCGGTTGCGGTCTGGCTGAAGGTGATGCCCGACGACGCGGTGTAGCCGCCCGAGCGGTCGATCGCGCCGGGCTCCGGCTTGGCCGTGAAGGTGATCTGCCGGCGGCGGTACCGCACCAGCCCCAGGACCAGCGCCGCGACGACAACCAGGACAGCGACGACCGCGATGGCGATCCAAAGACCTTGGGACACGGTGACATTGTTTCAGGGGCGCGACGCCGCGCGGTCGGCGCGGGGTCTACGCCGCTACGAAGACTGCGAGACCAGCTGCTCCACCTGCTGCCCGCGCATCCGCTGTGAGATCACCGCGGTGATGCCGTCGCCCTGCATGGTCACGCCGTACAGCGCGTCGGCGACCTCCATCGTCGGCTTCTGGTGCGTGATGATGATCAGCTGCGACCGGGCCCTCAGCAGCTCGAACAGGCTGATCAGCCGGCGCAGGTTGGTGTCGTCGAGCGCGGCCTCCACCTCGTCCATGATGTAGAACGGCGACGGGCGGGCGCGGAAGATGGCCACCAGCATCGCCACCGCGGTCAGCGCCTTCTCGCCACCGGACAGCAACGAGAGCCGGGTGATCTTCTTGCCGGGCGGACGGGCCTCCACCTCGATGCCGGTGGTGAGCATGTCGTCCGGATCGGTGAGCCGCAGCCGGCCCTCGCCGCCGGGGAACAGCACCGTGAAGACTTCCCGGAATTCGCGTTCCACGTCGACGAAGGCATCGCTGAACACCTGCAGGATGCGGGCATCGACGTCGGCGACGACGTCCAGCAGGTCCTTGCGGGCGGCCTTGACGTCCTCGAGCTGGGTGGACAGGAAGTTGTAGCGCTCCTCCAGCGCGGCGAACTCCTCCAGCGCCAGCGGGTTGACCCGGCCCAGCTCCGCGAGTTCCCGCTCGGCGCGTTTCGCGCGCCGCTCCTGGGTGGCCCGGTCGTACGGCATCGGAGCGGGCGCGACCACTTGCTCACCGCGTTCGCGCGCCTGCTCGAATTCGGCCATCTCGAGCTCGGTGGGCGGCAGGGCCACGTCCGGCCCGTACTCGGCGATCAGGTCGGGCGGCGCCATTCCGAACTGCTCGAGCACCATCTGTTCCAGCTGCTCGATGCGCATGGCCGCCTGCGCGTTGGCCACCTCATCCCGGTGCAGCGAGTCGGTGAGGGTGGCCACCCGGGCGCTCAACACGTTCACCTCTTCGCGCACCGCCGCCATCGCCGTCGCGCGCTCCTGGCGTTCGGCCGCCAGCGCGTCGCGGATCTTCGACGCCGCCGCGACCACCCTGTCCAGCCGCTGCGCCAGCAGCCGGCCGGAGTCGGCCACCGCGGCGGCCACGGCGGCCGCGCGCAGCCGCGCCTCGCGCGCCTGTTGGGCCCGCAGCCGTGCCTCGCGTTCGGCGGCCGCGGCACGGCGCAGCGAATCCGCGCGCCCGCGCACCGCATTGGCCCGCTCCTCGGCGGTCCGCACCGCCAGCCGGGCCTCCACCTCGGCGCTGCGGGCGGCCTCCGCGGCGGCGGCGATCCGCTGGCGGACCTCCGCATGGGTGGGTTCTTCGGCGTCCGAGTGCTGCGTCTGTTGAGCGTTGCGCAGCCGGTTTTCCAGCTCGGTGACTTCCTCGAGCGTCTGCGCGCGACCGGATTCGAGCTCCTCGCGCTGCCGCAGCAGCCTGCTCCACTCGTCTTCGGTCGTGCGGGCCTCCTGCCCGAGCCGGCCCAGCTGCTCGTACATCGCCGAGATCGCGGTGTCGGACTCGTTCAGCGCGGCCAATGCCTGTTCGGCGGAGTCCTGGCGCGCGGCCTGCTCGGTCAGCGCGCCCGAGAGCGCCGCGGTCAACTGGGCGACCTGCGACTCCGCGGCGGCCAGCTCGCTGCCGGCCTTGTCGATTTCCGAAGTCACCTCGAGCGTGGACAGCTTGCGGTCGGAGCCCCCGCTCACCCAGCCCGCGCCGACCAGGTCGCCGTCGAGCGTGACCGCGCGCAACTGCGGCCGCGTCGCCACCAGTTCGAGCGCCTGATCCAGGTCGTCGACCACCGCGACCCGCGAGAGCATCGCCGTGATGGCACCGCGAAGCCGCGCGGGCGCCTCGATCAGGTCCAGCGCCCATAAGGCGGTGCCCGGCAGGGCGTCGCGCGCCGCCTGGTGGTCGGCGGGCCAGTCACCGAGCACCAGCGCCGCGCGGCCGCCATCGGCCTGTTTGAGGGCGGCGACGGCGGACCGGGCCGCCCCGAAGCTTTCGGCGGCCAGCGCGTCGGCCGCCGATCCCAGCACAGCCGCCAGCGCCGCCTCGTAGCCGGAGCGGACTTTGACCAGCTTGGCGATTGGCCCGAAAAGCCCGGCCTGAGAATGATTTTCGGTAAGCCAGGCCGCGCCGTCCTTGCGCTCCAGCCCGACCGACAGCGCGTCGATGCGGGCCCGCAGCGAGGCCACCCGGCGTTCGGCGTCGCGTTCGGCGGATTGCAGTTCGGCGACGCGTGCGTCGGCCAACCGCAACGCGGCGACGGTCCGCTCGTGGTGCTCGTCCAGACCCACCTCGCCCTGGTCGAGTTCGCCGACGCGGCTCTGCACGGTTTCGAATTCCGCCTTGGACTGCTGCGCGCGGCTGGCGGCCTGTTCGATGCGTTCGGACAGCCGGGCGACGCTGTCGTCGATCGATTCGACCCGCGCCCGCATGGTCTCCACCTGACCGGCCAGCCGCGCCAGGCCTTCCCGCCGGTCCGCCTCGGCCCGCACAGCAGCGAGGTGAGCCCGGTCGGCCTCGGCGGCCTCGCGTTCACGTTCGCCCAGTTCGGCGCGGGCGGCATCGAGCCGCTTGCGCGTCTCGGCCAATTCGGCCAGCAATTGCTGCTCGGCGACGGCCACCCGCTCGGCCTCGGCTTCCAGCTCTTCCGGCTTTCTGGGGTCGGTGTCGCTGGGCGGCGCGGGTTCGGTGTCGAGATGGTGCGTGCGTTCGCTGGCGATGCGGACCGTCGCGGCCACCCGTTCGGCCAGCGCGGACAGCCCGAACCAGGTGTGCTGCACGGATTCGGCGCGAACCGACAGTTCGGTCACCGCCGCCTCGTGCGCGGTGAGCTCCTCGGACGCCACGGCCAGGCGGGCGGCGGCCTCGTCGTGCTCGCGGCGGATGGCCGCCTCGGCCTCGAAGATGGCGTCGCGCTGCACCTGCCGGCTGACCAGGTCGTCGGCCGCCAGGCGCAACCGGGCGTCACGCAGGTCGGCCTGGATGGTCTGGGCGCGACGGGCCACCTCGGCCTGGCGGCCCAGCGGTTTGAGCTGGCGGCGCAGCTCGGTGGTCAGATCGGTGAGCCGGGCCAGGTTCGCCGACATCGCGTCGAGTTTGCGGAGGGCCTTCTCCTTGCGCTTGCGGTGCTTGAGCACGCCGGCGGCCTCTTCGATGAAGGCGCGACGGTCTTCGGGTCGCGACTGCAGGATCTCGTCGAGCTTGCCCTGCCCCACGATGACGTGCATCTCGCGGCCGATCCCGGAATCGCTCAGCAGCTCCTGCACGTCCATCAAACGGCAACTGGCGCCGTTGATTTCGTATTCGCTGGCGCCGTCACGGAACATCCGGCGGGTGATCGACACCTCCGAGTATTCGATCGGCAGCGCATTGTCGGAGTTGTCGATGGTGACCGTGACTTCGGCGCGGCCCAGTGG
Source organism: Mycobacterium sp. 852002-53434_SCH5985345 (assembly GCF_001667155.1). NCBI lineage: Bacteria > Bacillati > Actinomycetota > Actinomycetes > Mycobacteriales > Mycobacteriaceae > Mycobacterium > Mycobacterium sp. 852002-53434_SCH5985345. Next base: position 216,231 of record NZ_LZIE01000053.1, on the reverse strand, counting down.
GGCCCGCGACGAGGTGCCGGCGAAGATGACGTCTTCCATCTTGCCGCCGCGCAGGGTCTTTGCTCCCTGCTCCCCCATCACCCAGGCCAGGGCGTCGACGACGTTGGATTTGCCGGAACCGTTGGGCCCGACGACCGCGGTGATGCCCGGCTCGAAACGCAGAGTCGTCGGCGATGCGAAGGACTTGAAGCCCTTCAGCGTCAGACTCTTGAGGTACACGGCGAGCCAGACTACCGCTCAAATCGCCCGTGCCACCCTCACCGAGGGGTGTCGCCGGGGTCGAAATACAGCCGCCGAACACAGTCGACGCACTGGCCACAGTGACCACATCAGTCACGGGAACGGAAGCGAATCCCGGAGCCGAAACGTGATAGCGCCGGCGCTATCACGTTCGTCAGCGCTCGACGAAGCCTTCGTAACGTTCCCGCGGCTGCGACCAGTCGGCGACGACCTTCTCGACGCGGCCCGGCCTGGGCGGCCACGACTCGCCACCTTCCAGCAGGGCCAGCAGCTTCTCGCCGGCCTCCCGCGGACCCTGAGCGACCACCAGGACGCGGCCGTCGGCCTGGTTGGCCGCGTAGCCGGTCAGGCCCAACTCGAGCGCCCGACAGCGCGTCCACCAGCGAAAGCCGACGCCCTGGACCGTGCCGTGCACCCAGGCGGTGAGCCGGACCTCAGGATCCGACATCGGCGACCTTGAAATTGACCTGCGTGCCGGCTTTCAGCGTGCGCCCCACGGTGCAGACCAGGTCGATCGCCCGATCGACCACCACCAGCAGCCGCTCCCTCTCCTCCGAGGAGAGTCCAGACAGGTCGAGCTCGAGCGTCTCTTCCAGCAGCGGATAGACCTCGCGTTCGCGGTCGGCGTCCCCGGACACCTTGACCACCGCTTTGTAGTCGTCGCCGAGCCGGCGGGCGAGCGGCTGGTCGCTGGACATCCCGCTGCACGCGCCGAGCGCGATCTTCAGCAGCTCGCCGGGGGTGAACACGCCCTCGACGTCCTCCGAGCCGATGAGGACCTGCGCACCGCGCGAGCTGTATCCGGTGTAACGGCGCGATCCCGTGCGCTCCACCCAGAGTTCGGTCATGCCCTACTTTTTACCGGGCGTGCTTTCACCGCGCCCTGGGCATACTGCGTTTCATGGCCACCGTGGTCGCATTCCACGCACATCCGGACGACGAGGTGATCCTCACCGGAGGCACGCTCGCGCGGGCGGCGGCGGGCGGGCATCGCGTGGTCGTCGTCACCGCGACCGATGGGCGCGTGCACAACGCGGAAAGCGATTTCCGGCTGGACGAATTGCGTTTGAGCGCAGACATTTTGGGGGCGCGGCGGGTTGAGTGCCTCGGCTATGCCGATAGCGGTTATGGCCCGCTGTTCTACCCGGACCCGCCGGGACGGGTCCGCTTCGGGCGAGCAAACGTCGAGGAGGCGGCGCAGCGGCTCGCGGCAATACTCAGCGAGGAAGACGCGGACCTCCTGCTCAGCTATCAGCCCAACGGCGGCTACGGCCACCGGGACCATGTCCAGGTGCATCACGTCGGCAAGCGGGCCGCCGAACTCGCGGCGACCCCGCGAGTGCTGGAGGCGACGATGCCGCGCGAATTGCTCTTGCGCATCGGCCATCTCGCCAGTCTGCTGCGGCTGCCGGCGCCCTACGAGCCGCACGTTGCGCGCACCGCGTACGCGCCGCGGGCGAGCATCACCCACCGCATTGACGTCTTCGGATTCGCGCGCCAGAAGCGAGACGCGTTCGCCGCCCACCGCTCGCAGATCGGTGAGTCCAGCGTGGGCGCCCGCATGTACGGGGTCCTACTTCGACTGCCACCCCAGGCGTTCGGCCTGTTGTTTCCCCGCGAGTGGTTTGTCGACCCGGCCTTGCCCGCGGGATCCGCGCGCCGGGACATCTTCGATTGATCCGCCTTCGACCCGCTCGGCGTTGGTGCACGCTGGCAAACCCTGGACGCACAGTCAAACTCGCGGTCGCGGCTGACATCTCGGGCAGAAGAACGACGACCGGTTCATGAACTTCTCCCGGCGCATCACGGCGCCACAGCGCCGGCAGTTCTGCCCCTCGCGGCCGTAGGCGTCCAGCGACCGGTCGAAATAGCCCGATTCGCCGTTGACGTTGATATACAGCGAGTCGAACGACGTCCCGCCTTGCGCGAGCGCGTCGCGCATCACGTCGGCCGCGGCGTCCAGGACGGCGGCCAGCTGACGGCGGCTCAACCCGGCGGCGATCCGGGCGCCGTTGACCTTGGCCCGCCAAAGCGCCTCGTCGGCATAGATGTTGCCGATGCCCGACACCACCGTTTGGTCGAGGAGCTGCCGCTTGATCTCGGAATGCTTGCGCCGCAAGACATTAACGACAGCATCGCGGTCGAAGAGCGGGTCCAGCGGGTCGCGGGCGAGGTGCGCGACGGGGACCGGCACGATGCTGCCGTCCACGCTCACCAGATCGGCGAGCATCCATCCGCCGAAGGTGCGTTGGTCGGCGAAGCTCAGCACCGTTCCGTCGTCGAGCAGCGCGGAGATGCGGACGTGGTCGGCGCGCGGCACTTCCCCCAGCAGCATCTGCCCGCTCATGCCGAGGTGCACCACGAGCGCGGTGTCGGGCTGGCCCGGACCGTCGAGCAGCAGCCACAGGTACTTGCCGCGCCGATCGGTGCCGGTGATCCGGGCATTGAGCAGCCGGGCGGTGAGGTCGGCGGGCCCGGCCCCGTGACGGCGCACGGCGCGCGGATGGTGCACCCGCACGGCCGTGATGGTTTTGCCCACGACGCGGGCCTGCAAGCCGCGGCGCACCACCTCGACTTCGGGCAGCTCGGGCATCTAGACGGACGTTTGTCCGGCGGTGTCCAGCACTTCCAGCGCTTTCCAGGTGGCCGCCGCGGCCTTCTGCTCGGCTTCCTTCTTGGAGCGCCCCACGCCGGAGCCGTATTCGGTGTCCATCACGACGACGACGGCGGTGAATTCCTTGTCGTGGTCCGGGCCCGTGGAGGTGACGACGTAGGACGGCGCGCCCATGCCCCGCGCCGCGGTCAGCTCCTGCAGGCTGGTTTTCCAGTCCAGCCCGGCGCCCAGGGTCGGCGCGGCGTCCAGCAGCGGGCCGAACAACCGCAGGATCACCTCGCGGGCCGTGTCGATTCCGTGCTGCAGGTAGATGGCGCCCAGCAGCGATTCCATGCCGTCGGCCAGGATGCTCGACTTGTCTGCGCCGCCGGTGTTGGCTTCCCCGCGCCCGAGGTAGAGGTGCACGCCCAGGCCGTCCGCGGACAGCTTGCGCGCGACGTCGGCCAGCGCCTGGGTGTTGACGACGCTGGCCCGCAGCTTGGCGAGGTCCCCTTCCGAACGGTCGGGATGCCGGTGGTAGAGCTCGTCGGTGATGGTCAGGCCGAGTACGGCGTCGCCGAGGAATTCCAGCCGTTCGTTGGTCGGCAGCCCGCCGTGCTCGTAGGCGTAGCTGCGGTGCGTCAACGCCAGCGAGAGCAGCTCGTCGGGCAGCTCGACCCCGAGGGCATCGAGCAGGTCTTGCCGTGACGTCACTGCTCACCCCGCGCAGCGTCGGCCTCGGGATACATTCCCGCCAGCTTGGCCCACCGCGGGTCGATGCGGTCGTGGTGATGGTCTGGCTCGGCCGCGAGGGCAACGCCGCATTCGGGGCACAAACCCGGGCAGTCGGGCGTGCACACGGGCGAGAACGGCAGCTCCAGTCCCACGGCATCGACGATCGACTGCTCGAGGTCGATGATGTCGTCGACGATGTGACCGACCTCGTCTTCCTCGGTGGTCGCCTCGGTCGTGCTGTCGGGGTAGGCGAACAGTTCGGTCAACCGGACCTGCACGTGGCCCTTGACCGGGGTCAGGCAACGGGAGCATTCGCCCACGGTGGGCGCATCCACCGTCCCCGTCACCAATACGCCCTCGGAGACCGACTGAACTTGCAGGTCGAGTTCCAACGGAGCGCCCGCCTCGATCGCGATCATGTCGAGCCCGATGCGCGACGGGGTGGGCACGGTCTTCCGCAGGGTCACCATCGCGCCGGGGCGCCGCCCGAGCCGGGCGATGTCAATCGTCATCGGCGAGCTCAGATGGCGCCGCGAGGTGGTGCTGTGCTGCCGCGTCATATCAGAAATCCTACGGCGCGGGCCGCATAATTCCAGGGCGCGGCCGCCCGGTCGACGCGCTAGCGCACCGCGTAGTCGTGCGTACCGGCCGCCGTCCGGAGTTGGTGGCGACCGCGCCCGACCGAGCGCAGGGTGCCGTTGAGGAATTCCTCGAACTCGGCGAGCTTGTTGTCGACGTAGATGTCGCATTCACCGCGCAGCCGGTCGGCCTCGGCGTGCGCCGAGTCGATCAGCCGGGTGGCCTCGGCGTTTGCCGCCTCCACCACGCTGTTCTGCGATACCAGGCGCTGCTGCTCCTTGATGCCCTCTTGCACGGCCTTCTCGTAGGAGATGTTGCCGTTCTCAAGCAGCCGGTCGGCCTCGGCCTGCGCGCGGCCGACGCTGGCCTCGTACTCGCGTTTGGCCGCCGTGGCGATGCGCATCGACTCCTCGCGGGCCTCGCCGACCATCCGCTCGCTGTGCTGGCGGGCCTCGCTCACCATGCGGTCGGCCTGCGCTTTTGCGTCGGACAACAGCCGGTCGGCCTCCGCGCGGGCGTGGTTGAGCATCGACTCCGACTCGGTGGTCGCCGAGGAGACCATGGAGTCGGCGTGCGACTTGGCGTCCTGCAGCATCGAATCGCGCGCGTCGAGCACGTCCTGGGCGTCATCCAGCTCGCCGGGGATCGCATCCTTGATGTCGTCGATCAGTTCCAGCACGTCACCGCGCGGCACCACGCAGCCGGCCGTCATCGGAACGCCGCGTGCTTCTTCAACGATGGCGCTCAGTTCGTCGAGCGCTTCAAAGACTCTGTACACGGCCATGTCCTCCTGGCGTCTGCAAAAACCCTGTTGTTACTAGTGTGCCTGGTGTTGCCTTTGTGACAGCGGTGGCGAGGTCGGTGTGTCGGACATTTGACCGCGACAACGACGCGAAACGCCGCCAAAAACCGGCTTCGGCCTCGCCGTCATCGGTGAAATGCATCGAAACGCCCGTCCGCGCCGCCAAGGTTGGCTGCACCTGTTGCGGCCATTCTAGGGATCGCGGAGGCTCCAGGCGCTTGACCTATACCCCTAGGGGGTATAGGTTTGGGGGCCCAGCCCATCGAGGGGAAGGATTGGAACTCGTGCTAGCAGCGGTCGGACACGCCCTGGCGGTGGCGGGATCGATGACGTGGGAAATCCTGTGGGCGCTGATCTTGGGGTTTGCCCTGTCGGCGGTGGTGCAGGCGGTGGTGCGGCGCTCGACCATCGTGGCGCTGCTGGGCGACGACCGGCCGCGCACCCTGGCGCTGGCCGCCGGCCTCGGTGCGGCGTCGTCGTCGTGCTCGTACGCCGCGGTGGCGTTGGCCCGATCGCTCTTCCGCAAGGGGGCCAGCTTCACCGCCGCCATGGCATTCGAGATCGGCTCCACCAACCTGGTGGTGGAACTGGGCATCATCTTGGCCCTGCTGATGGGCTGGCAGTTCACCGCCGCGGAATTCGTCGGCGGCCCGCTGATGATCGTGGTGCTCGCCGTGTTGTTCCGGTTGTTCGTGCGCTCTCGGCTTGTCGATGCCGCCCGTGAGCAGGCCGACCGCGGAATCGCCGGCTCGATGGAAGGCCATGCGGCCATGGACATGTCCATCAAGAAGCAGGGCTCGTTCGCTCAGCGCCTCTTTTCCAGGGAGGGCTTCACGTCCGTTGCCCACGTGTTCGTGATGGAGTGGCTGGCGATCCTGCGCGACCTCGTCCTGGGCTTGTTGATCGCGGGGGCCATCGCGGCGTGGGTACCCGAAAAGTTTTGGCAGGTCTTCTTTTTGACCGACCATCCGGGCTGGTCGACGATATGGGGTCCGATCGTCGGACCAATCGTGGCGATCGTGTCCTTCGTCTGCTCGATCGGCAATGTCCCGCTGGCCGCGGTGCTGTGGAACGGGGGCATCAGTTTCGGCGGTGTCATCGCGTTCATTTACGCCGACCTGCTGATCCTGCCGATCCTCAACATCTACCGCAAGTACTACGGCACGAAGATGATGCTGACGCTGCTGGGCACGTTCTACGCCGCCATGGTCACCGCGGGCTATCTGGTCGAATTGATTTTCGGCGCAGCGAGTCTCATTCCCAAGCAGCGCAACGCCACGGTCATGGAAGCGACGATTTCGTGGAACTACACGACCTGGCTCAACATCGCCTTCCTTGCCGTCGCGGCCATTCTGGTGGTCCGGTTCGTCACCACGGGCGGAGTTCCGATGGCACGGATGATGGGCGGCTCCCCCGACGGTGGGCACGACCACGATCACGAGTGCCACTAGCTAATGGCGTGAAAACTCTTGAGCGAGTGAGGATTTAGGACCGGCCGGCGAGCTTCTCGCGCAGGCGGCGATTGACCGGTTCGGGCAGAAGTTCCGAGACGTCGCCGCCCAACAGCGCAACCTCTTTGGCCAAGGACGACGACACGAACGAATACCGCGGCGTCGTCGCGACGAAAAACGTGTCGACGCCGGCGATGTGCTTGTTCATCTGCGCCATCTGCAGCTCGTATTCGAAGTCGGTGCCGGTGCGCAGGCCCTTCACGATCGCGGTCATCCCCTGCGACCTGACGAAGTCCACCACCAGGCCCTGGCCGGCCTCGACGCGCAGGTTGGGCAGATGTGTCGTCGACTCGTTGATCATCGCGATCCGCTCGTCGAGTTCGAACATGCCCTTCTTGGCGGGATTGGTCAGGATCGCCACCACCACCTCGTCGAACTGAGCCGCCGCCCGCTCGAAGACGTCGATGTGGCCCAACGTCACTGGATCAAACGACCCCGGGCATACCGCGCCACTCATGACGCGCGCCGGCGACGATGCGGAACACAGAGATGAGACGGAGGTACGCCCCCGCACGTGGGAGGTACCCCCTCCCGCTTGCGGGGGAGAGCGGCGCACATGACGACAGACGGTACACGCCCGCCTCACAGTCGTTCGGCCATCTCCAAACGGGTGTCGCCGTACACGCGCGGCGGCCAGACGGACCAGCCGCGCGGCCAGGTCAGCTCCGCGCCGAACGCCGCCCGCTCCACCACCGCCACGGTTCCGGCCTGCGTCCAGCCGTGGGTGTCCAAAGCGGCCAGCGCGGCTTCCACGTCGGCGGCCTCGACGTCGTAGGGCGGGTCGGCCAGCACGAGGTCGACCGGGCTCTGGGTTCCGGTCGCCAAGACGGTCGCGACCGCGCCGCGGCGCACCGCCGCGCCGGGAAGACCGAGCGCGTCGATGTTGCGTGCGATGACGGAAGCGCTGCGCTGATCCGATTCCACGAACAGCGCCGAGGCCGCCCCACGCGACAGCGCCTCCAATCCCAGTGCGCCGGAGCCGGCATAGAGGTCGAGCACCGCGACGCCGTTCAGGTCGCGCCGCACAGTCAAGATGTTGAAGAGCGACTCACGCACCCGATCGGTGGTCGGCCTGGTCCCTCGCGGCGGGACGGCGATGCGCCGGCCGCCTGCCACGCCGCCGATGATCCGGGTCACCTGCCACCACTTACAGCAGCGTCGACCAATAGTCCCAGAACCGCGCCATGATCAGCAGAAACACCGCGGTGAACCACAGCGCGGCAATGGACCACCGCCACTGGTACAGCACCCACGCCACACCGCGTCCCCGGCGTTGCAGCGCCGGGGAGAACACGATCGAGGCGACGACCACGAGCAGCGTCATGGTGGCCGCCCAGACCACCATGCAGTACGGGCACAACGCGCCGATGCTGTACAGGCTCTCGTAGATCAGCCAGTGCACGAACACGGCCCCGATCAGCAGCCCGATCATCAGGCCGATCCAATACCATTGCGGCAACGCCACTTTGGTCACCGCGAGCAGCCCGGTGACGACCACAACGGTGAACGCCCCCAGGCCGAGCAGCGGGTTGGGGAATCCCAGCACCGACGCCTGCGGCGTGACCATCACCGAACCGCACGACAGGATCGGGTTGAAGTTGCACGACGGCACGTACGCCGGGTTGAGCAGGAGGTCGATCTTCTCCACGGTCAGCGTCGCGGAGGCCACCAAGCCGATCACACCGGCGATCAGCACCCACCACGCGCTCGGCAAGGGCACGCGCGCTTCGGGACCCGATTCCGGTGTCAGGCCGGCGGTTTGGGCTGACACCGGGGTGGTCACGTGGCCGGGGGGGTCGCGGCGCCGTCGATGCCCGGCACGTCGCCCACGATGCTCTTGATCTTGGCGACCAGCGCATCGGGCGTGGACGGGTCGTAATCGTCGCCGTTGATCTTGATGGTCGGCGTGGCGTTGATCTTCGCGGCCGCCGCCTCACCCGTGACCTTGGCGATGTACTTGCCGCTGTTGATGCAGTCGGGCACCTTGCCCACGACGCCGGCCTCGCGCGCGAGTTCGATCAACCGGGCGTTGTCGGGAAAGCTGGTGCCGCGTTCGCTGGGCTGCAGGTCGGTAGTGAACAGCGCGGTGTGGAATCGGCGGAACGCGTCAAGGGACTCGTCGGCCACGCACAGGGCCGCGGCGCCCGCGCGCGACGAGTAGTTCTGGTTCCTGGAGTTGTCGAGGATCGACACCATGGAGTAGTCGGCCGCAATAGCGCCGACGTCGATCAGCCTGGAGACCGTCGGGCCGAAGGTGCGCTCGAAGTTGCCGCAGGCCGGGCAGAGGAAGTCCTCGTAGAAAGTGACCACGGCCTTGGGGTTGCTCGTACCGGGCTGGGTGACCAGCTTGCTCGATGTCACCCGCACGGTGTCGCCCGCGCCGATGGCCGCGGTCTTCTTGTGGTGCGTGACCACGATGTAGGAGACCAGCGCGACGAGGAAGATGACGACGACCGCGGTCCCGCCGATCTGGAGGAGTCGGCCCGATTTACCGTCGGCGGCCTTCATGTCAAAGCGCGGGGGGCGTTTGGATTTGTCGGCCACAGTTTCCGTGATCCTTCGGTGCTCGGGTTGTCGTTCGGTGGTGGACGTCACTCGTTCGTGGGCGCCTCTAGATTACCGGCGGCGACCGCGCAACAGGTCAGACCCGGCTCATGTGGGCGCGCAGCGCGGAAATCAACTCGGTGGTCGCGGCGGCGCTGCCGCCGCCGAGCTGGAACAGATTGGCGAAGCCGTGCGTCAGCGACCCCATGCACCGCAGATCGACCGCGGTCCCGGCGGCCTGCAGGGCCGCCGCGTAGCTCTCGCCTTCGTCGCGCAATGGGTCGAACCCGGCGACGGCGATCAGCGCGGGCGCCAGCCCGGCCAGCGACTCGGCCAGCAGCGGCGAGACCTGCGGGTCCGCCCGGTCGATGCCCGAACGCCTGAGGTATTGCGACTCGAACCAATCGATGTCGCGCTTGGTCAGCAGGAACCCGCGGGCGAACAGGCCCATCGAACGGGTCTGCGCGGTGAAGTCGGTCCGGGGGTAAATCAGCCACTGCAGCACGGGGGCGGGGTCACCCTCGTCGCGCGCCCGTTGGCACACGACGGCGGCCAGGTTGCCGCCCGCACTGTCGCCGCCGACCGCGACCCGCCCGGGCGCGGCGCCGAGTTCCCCGGCGTGGTCGTACGCCCACCTGAAGGCGGCGTACGCGTCCTCGACCGCGGCCGGCGCCGGGTGCTCGGGAGCCAGGCGGTAGTCGATCGACAGCACGTGGATGCCGGCGTCACGGCACGTCAACCGGCACAGCGCGTCGTAGGAGTCCAAGTCGCCGATCGACCATCCGCCGCCGTGGTAGAAGACCAGTACGGGCGCGGACGCGCCGTTGGCGGGACGGTAGTGACGCGCCGGGATCTCGCCGGCCGGCCCGGGCAGCGACAGCTCCTGGACGTCGACGTGGATCTGCGGCCCGGGAAGCTCCAGCGACAGCTGGCGCATCTGAGCGCGGGACGCGCCCGGATCGTCGTCGACGACCAGGCCGTCGATGCCGACGGCGCGCAGACCGGAGAGCATCAGCTGAAGCGTGGGGTCCAGTGTGTTGCCGTCGATGGTCACCGAGCGGCCACCGAACAGCGCGCGCTTGGCGGGGGTCGGGATCCACGGAATGACCTTGACCCCGATCGTGGAAACCGCGCCCTGCATGCGACTGGTCAGGCGCATGGGCGTGTGCTTCACGCCGAGGTGCAGGTCCGGCGCGGGCACGCTCTTGGTCATGGGTACTCCCTCGAATAAAACGTCGTAACGCTCGACGCTGCCCGCCGTCGTCTCGGAGCCCTCCGGCCCCGGCGGCCACCGGTGAGTGCCCTTGGTGCCGGGCGCGCTGCGCGGCCGACAGGGCACTTGCCGGTTCCGGTGCGCCGTGTGACCAACACTACGTGGTCACGATTATGCGAAATGCAGACCAGGGTCCGATAACACTGCGCGCCCCGCCCCGGCGTTTGACGAGGTGGTATTTTGCAGCCCGGTAATATCGCGCCGATGGAATGGCGTCGATCTCCTCGCTCGATGACGACATCCGGTTTGGTCCACGAACGTTTAATTTCATAGGCAGGTGAATACATTGGCTGGCGAGTCGGGCGTTGCCGTGCCCTCGATAGCTCTTAATGACGAAAACACGATGCCCGTCCTTGGCCTTGGCGTCGCGGATTTGTCGGAGGACGAGACCGAGCGCGCGGTCTCCGCGGCGCTGGAGATGGGCTGCCGGCTGATCGACACCGCCTCGGCCTACGGCAACGAAGCGGCCGTCGGCCGCGCGATTGCGTCCTCCGGGATTCCGCGCGCCGAACTGTTCGTCACCACCAAACTCGCCACCGCCGACCACGGGTTCCTGCGCTCCATGGAGGCCTGCAAGGAGAGCCTGGAGCGGCTGGGCCTGGATTATCTCGACCTGTACCTGATCCACTGGCCGGTCCCGGCACGAGGCGAATATGTGAATTCCTTCGGCGGGCTGATCCAGTGCCGCGGGGACGGGCTCGCGCGTTCGATCGGCGTCTCGAACTTCACCGACATACACGTGACGGACGTCATCGACCTGAGCTTTGTGACCCCGGTGGTCAACCAGGTCGAGTTGCACCCGCTGCTCAACCAGGAAGCGCTGCGCAAAACCAACGCCGAACACAACGTGGTTACCCAGGCCTACACGCCGCTGGCGCTCGGCAAGTTGAACGACAACCCGACGGTGACTTCCGTTGCCGGCGAGTACGGCAAGACGCCTGCGCAGGTGCTGCTGCGGTGGAACCTGCAGCTGGGCAACGCGGTCGTCTTCCGCTCCGCCAATCCCGAGCACATCGCCGGGAACCTCGACGTGTTCGACTTCGAGTTGGCCGCCGAGCACATGGACGCCATCAACGGGCTCAACGACGGCACCCGGCTGCGCCCGGACCCGAACACCTACGACGGCACCTGACCTAGCCCGCCGGGCAGGTGGCCGCCGCCTGACGCAATATCGGAGTCGACGGCTGGTCCACCGGTAACGAATAGCCGCGCAGCACGGCGATGAACTGCATGGCGTACTGACAGGCGAACGCGGCATTCGGCGGCATCCACAGCGCCGGCGGCGCGTCGCCCTTGTCCTGATTGGCCTGTCCTTGGACGGCCAGGAGGTTGGCCGGATCGTTGGCGAACCGCAGCCGCTCGCCCGCCGGCCAGGCATAGGCGCCCATGTCCCAGGCGTAGGCGAGCGGGACGATGTGGTCGATCTGCACCGCCTCGCCGACCTTGGCGCCGCGCTGGAACGCGATCGTGGTGTTGGTATACGGGTCGTGCAGGGTGCCGGTGGCCACCGCGTCCGGACACCGTTTGGTCGACACATAGGTCTTGTCGACGAGGTCGCGGTTGAGGATGTCGTCGCGGGTGTCGCAGCCGTTGTGCCCCAGCGGGGCGTCGTTGTCGTCGTCCCACGCGTCGCCGAAGGCCGCCCTGCGATAGTCGTACCGGTGTGCGCGCAGCGGCAGCACCGCGATGCCCGCGAGCACGTCGGTGCCGGGTTGCACGGTGGGAACGTCGGCGCGAGCCGCGTACTCGGCGGCATGCCTGGCGGTCGAGGATCCGACCGTCTGGTAGGCGATCAGCAGCGCGAGCGCCGCGACCGCGGACAACCACAGCAGCACCTTGCGATTCACCGGCGCCGTCCCCCACAAGTGGGAGGTGCCCCCACTGCATCGTCGCCGGCGGTCACGACTTGTCCAGGTATTCGATCCGGTCAGTGTTCACGAAAGGCGCTGCCAGCAAAGCCAATTCGGGGCTGGCCGGATCATCGGCGTAGGCCCGCACGCAGAAGTCGCGCGCGGCCTCGATGACGTCGCGATGGTCGGCCAACGAGAGCAAGCGCAGATTGATCGCTCGACCGGACTGGTTGCGGCCCAAGACGTCTCCCTCCCGACGCTCCTTGAGGTCCAGGTCGGCGAGCGCGAACCCGTCCAAGGTGGCGGCAACGGCGGAAAGCCGCCGGCCCGCCGGTGACTCCGGCGAAACCCAGCTGGCGAGCAGGCACAGGCTGGGATGCTGGCCGCGGCCGATGCGGCCGCGCAGTTGATGCAGCTGGCTGATCCCGAAGCGGTCGGCGTCCATCACCAGCATCACCGTGGCATTGGGAACATCCACACCCACCTCGATGACGGTGGTGCATACCAGCACATCGATCTCACCGGCCCGGAAGGCTGCCATCGCGGCGTCCTTCTCGTCGGCGGACAACCGCCCGTGCATCAGCGCCAGACGCACATCGGCCAGCTCGCCGGAACGCAGCCGGGCGTAGAGACCCTCGGCGGTTGCCGACGGTCTGACGTTCTGCTCCTGCTTCTCCGCGTCGTCGGTCTCGTCGATCCGCGGCGCCACCACGTAGGCCTGGCGCCCGGCGGCGACCTCTTCGATGACACGCCGCCAGGCCCGCTCGAGCCACGCGGGCTTGTCCTTGACGAAGATGACGTTGCTGGTGATCGGCTGGCGTCCGCGCGGAAGCTCGCGCAGCGTCGAGGTTTCCAGATCGCCGTAGACGGTCAACGCGACCGTGCGCGGTATCGGTGTCGCCGTCATCACCAGCAGGTGGGGGGTGACGCCGGGACGGGCCTTGGCGCGCAACTGGTCTCGCTGTTCGACACCGAACCGGTGTTGCTCGTCGACCACCACCATGCCCAGGTTGTGGAATTCCACCGCGTCCTGCAACAGCGCATGCGTGCCGACGACGATCCCGACCTGACCGCTTGCCACTTCGTCACGGACTTGCTTCTTCTGCGCCGCCGTCATCGAACCGGTGAGCAGGCCGACCCGGGTCGCGTTGTCCGCGCCGCCGAGCTGGCCCGCCATCGCCAACGGGCCGAGCACGTCATTGATCGACCGCAGGTGTTGGGCGGCAAGGACTTCCGTGGGCGCAAGCAGCGCACACTGATAACCGGCATCCACCAGCTGCAGCATCGCCAGCACCGCGATGATGGTCTTGCCCGAACCGACCTCACCTTGGAGCAGGCGGTTCATCGGCCGGGTTGCCGACAGCTCTTGCCCGAACACGTCGAGCACCTCGCGCTGCCCCGCGGTCAGCTCAAATGGCAACCGCCGCAGCAGTTCCGCGGCCAGACCGTCGGGGCGCGGCGGCGCCGGGGGCCCGGATTCCGACAACTCGCTGTGCCGCCGGGCGACCAGCGCCCACTGCAGCCCGACGGCTTCGTCGAAGGTCAGGCGCTCCCGCGCCCGCCTCCGTGCCGCCTCGTCTTCGGCCAAGTGGATGTCGCGCAACGCGAGGTCTTCGGAGACCAGGCCGTAACGGCCGCGCAGGTCGGCGGGCAGCGGGTCGTCCACCGGATCCAGGACGTCGAGCACTTGGCGCACGCACCTGAATATGTCCCAGCTCTGCAACTTCGTGGTGGCCGGATAAATCGGAAAGAAGGCTCGCTCGAAGGCCGCCATCTGCACCTCGCCGGTGGTGGCTTGCGAGGCGATGGCGATGTTCTTCAGGGAGCTGGTGCCGCGGTTCTTGCCGTCCGGGGAGTCGAGGATGAGGAACGCCGGGTGCGTCAGCTGCATGACGTTGTTGAAGAATCCGACCTCCCCGGAGAGCATCACCTTGGCGCCTTCGGTCAGGTCCTTCTTCAAATAGTTCGCGTTGAAGAACGTCGCGGTCACCTTGTTGCGGCCGGCGCCGAGGGTGATGCGGTGGCACAGCTTCTTCGGGGTCTTCTTCATCGGCCACGTCTTGGTTTCGGTGATCGTGTCGACGATCGTGATGTGCTCGCCGGCCGGCGGGCGTTGATCGTCGGAGCCCCAGCGGGTGGCGCCCTCGGTGTAGCTGCGCGGATAGTGGCGCAGCAGATCGTCGACGGTCCGGATGCCCAATTCCTCGTCGAGCTGGTCGGCGGCCTTGGCGCCCACCACGAAGTCCAGCCGGTCGCCCAGCGACGCCACGGCTACTCGACCCCGATCAAGAGCGCATCACCGCGATGGCCGGTGCGGTAGGTGACGAGTTCGGTTCCCGGGTGGTGGTCGTGCATGTGCTTTTCCAGGACGTCGCCCACGGCCGCCGCGTTCTCTTGCGTGTCGATGTCGGCGCCGACCAGCACCGTCACCAGGTCGCCGCCGGAGGCCAACAGCAGGTCGAGCAGGCCGATGGCAGCCGCGACCGCGTCGGCGGCCACGATCAACACCTCGTCCCCGGCGATCCCCAGGCCGTCGCCCGGCTGGCAGCGGCCCGCCCACGTCAACGCGCTCTCGGTCGCGATGCGCACCGATGCGTGCCGGGCGGCACCGGCGGCACGGGCCATCGTGTAGCCGTCGTCCACCGCCTGCCGGTCGGTTTCGTGCACGGCCAGCGCGGCCAGCCCCTGCACCATCGACCCCGTCGGGATCGGCACCACGTCGATACCCCACCCGATGGCCGCGGTGCACCCGGCCACCAGCTCCTCGGCGGGCACGTAGCCGTTGGGCAGCACCATCACCTGCGCAGCAGCGGTGTCGACCACCGCCCGCATCAGCTGGTGGGCGCTGATGTTGGGTTCGTTGGCGGCCGGATCGCGCTGCAGCACACAGGCACCTTCGCCGCCGAACAGCTCGGCGGCGCCATCGCCGTCGACCACCGCCAGCACGGCGCGTTCCCGTGTCCAGCCACCGGCCGGCAGCCCCGTGCCGCCGGAGCTCAACGCAGAAATCACGATGCGACTCAGCCGCCCAGCCGCCAGCCCCGCCTCGACCGCGGCGCCGGCGTCGTCGGTGTGCACGTGCACCGAGTACGTGCAATCGGCCGACGACGGCGCGGCGGCGATGCCCACGGAGTCCCCCAGCTCCCCGAGCCGGTCGCGCAGCGCGTCGGCCGCGGACGGATCGCATCCGTCCAGCCGGTACATCACCTCGAACTGCGGTGCCGGCCGCTCGGCGGCGCCGTCCGGTTGCGGTGCCGGCGGCGAGAGCTCGTACACCGTTCGGGCGGGCGCCTGGCCGGTGACGGTGGTGCGCAGGGCGTCCAGTAGGACCAGCAGGCCCCGCCCGCCGGCGTCCACGGCACCGGCGTCGGCGAGCACGTCGAGCTGTTCGGGCGTCTTCTCCAGCGCGACGACCGCCGCATCGCCGGCGGCGATGATCGCCGCGGCGAGCCCTTCCCCGGCCTGGGCGCACTCCCCGACGGCGTCGGCCGCGGCCCGCAGCACCGAGACGATGGTCCCCGGGATCTCGTCCCCGCCCATCGAGGTGATGACCAGGTCCACGCCGCGGCGCAACGACGCCTCGAGGATGGCCGCGTCCATGTGGGGCAGCTCACCGCCGGAATCGGTGGCCGCGAGGGCGGTGACGTCGGCGATGCCCCGCAGGATTTGGGACAAGATCACGCCGGAATTGCCGCGGGCGCCGTTCAGCGCACCGGCCGACATCGCCGCGGCCGTCCGGGCGACGCAGGCCGAGCCGCCCTCGGAATTGACGCCCGCGTTGGCCTCGGCCAGCGCCGAGCGCATGGTGAACAGCATGTTCGCGCCGGTGTCGGAATCGGCAACCGGAAAGACATTGAGCCGGTTGATCTCATCGATGTGGGTGATCAGGTCGCTGACGGCGGTGTGCGCCCAGTCCCGCAAGGTGATGGCGTCCAGCAGACGCTCCGACGCTCCCAGTGTTACCCACCTCCTCCACACCCAGCTCCCGGTGGGCGCCAGCGTAGCTCGGCGGCCCGGGCGACGGCTGCCCGTGACCACCACCCGCCGGCGGGGCGATCCGACCCATTGAGCCTAGCCAGACGGGGCGACAGCGGCGTCGATCGTTTTGGTGGTTGCCAGGACAATCGCCTATCCTGGTTGGGCCCGGTCAGCCCGGGCTGTCCCGGCCGCGTGTCAGACCGCCGAGCCGGACCCCCGAGATTTGAGGAGCTTGAACCATGGCCGCTGTGTGCGACATCTGCGGGAAAGGCCCCGGCTTCGGTAAGTCGGTGTCGCACTCCCACCGCCGCACCAGCCGTCGGTGGGACCCCAACGTTCAGACCGTGCACGTCGTCACCCGGCCGGGCGGCAACAAGCAGCGCCTGAACGTCTGCACGTCCTGCATCAAGGCCGGCAAGGTCGTCCGGGGCTAGTCCGCCGCTACATCACGATGTGCCCGGCGTCCACGGGTATCGACACGCCCGTCACGTAGCGGGCACGGGGACCGACCAGCCACAGCACCGCTTCCGTCACGTCCTGCGGCTCGACCAACGGCACGTCGGGCAGCAGCATCTGGGAGACGGCCGGGTTCGGGTTCTCCAGCATCCGGTTGACGACGAAGTCGTTGAGGATCATCGGCGTCATGACGCCGCTCGGGTGGACAGAGTTGACCCGAATCTTGTGTTGCGCATAGGCGTTGGCCGCTGACCGCATCAACCCGACCACCCCGTGCTTGGACGCGGCGTAGGCGAACATCGCCGCACTGCCGTCGCCGCCCCGGCCGGTCAGCCCCTGCGACGAGCTGACCAGGACGATCGACCCCCCCTGGCCCTTGCGGATGATCGACGGGACCGTCGCCAACAACGTGTGCCACACCCCCTTGAGGTTGGTGTCCACGATCGAGGTGAACACCGGTTCGGAATGGGCTTCCGGGTCACCGATCGCCACCACCCCGGCGTTGGCGATGACGATGTCCACCTCCCCTAGCTCGTCGATTCCGCTTTGCACCGCGGCCTCCAGTTGGGGCAGGTCGCGGACGTCGGCGACGACGGGCACCACCTTGCGGCCCGCGGCTTCGACCAGCCGCGCGGTCTCGTCGAGATCCGATTTGGTCCCCAGCGGGTAGGGAATCGCGTCGATGTCGGCGCAGATGTCCACCGCGATGATGTCGGCGCCCTGTTCGGCCAGGGCGACGGCGTGACTGCGACCCTGGCCGCGCGCCGCACCGGTGATAACGGCGACCTTGTTGTCGAGTTCACCCATGGCTATACCTCCAGCTTCGTGCCGGTTTGTTCTTCGGCGAAGGCCACCAGGCGAGCGGCCGTGTCATAGTCGCAGGCGACCGGTGACCGTCCGATCAGCACCGGCCCGCCGCGCAGGCCGAACCTGCCGCTGACCCCGACGTAGCTGCCCGGGGGCACCGGTTCGCTGATGCAGTACAGCGTGGGTGCCGCCCCCTCGTCGATGTCGTTGGCCAGCCGGTCGGCCACCACCTTGACCACTTTGTGGGCCGCCGCCAGCACCGGCGAGTCGCCGAGCTGCGACAGGTTCGAGGCCACCCAGCCCGGGTGGGTGAGCTGGGTGACGATCGGCGACCCGGCGGCGCGCAACCGGCGGTCCAGCTCCAAGCCCCACAGCATGACCGCGAGCTTGGACTGCGCGTAGGCGCCCAGCCGGGTCCACTTGTGCCGGCGCAGGTGCAGGTCGTCCATACGCAGCGTCGCCGACCGGTGTGCGTCGGAGCCGACGTTGATGATCTGCGTGCGCACCTTGGGCAGCAGCAGGTTGGTCAGGGCGAACGGCCCGAGCAGGTTGGTGCCCAGCGTCATCTCGAATCCGTCGACCGTGTCGGTGCGGCGCTCGGTCAGCGCGCCGGCGTTGTTGACCAGGATGTCGATGTCGTCGTCGACCGACTTCGCGAAGGCGCGCACCGACGACAGGTCGGCGAGGTCGACCCTGGCCACCGACGTCGAGCCACCCATCTCGGCAGCGCGTTGCTCGCCCAGTTCGATGTTGCGCACCGCCAGGATCACGTGCGCGCCGGCTTTGGCCAGGGCACGTGCGGTGCCCAGCCCGACCCCGTTGGTCGCTCCGGTCACGACGATTCGCTTGCCGGTCAGATTGCCGAGTCGGCTCGGCGTCCAAGGTAACGTCACGGCGATCAAGAGTAATGGTCGGTTCTATGTAAATTGGACCGGTTCTGCCACCATTGTTCGCGGAAGCGGAGGAGATGGGTCCAAAGGTGGTTCCACATGAGTGACAGCGCAACCGAAATCACCAACCTCATCTACACCTACGCCGAGCTTCTCGACCGCGGCGACCTGGACGGAGTGGCCCGGCTGTTCGAACACGGCCGCATCTGCGGCGTGGAGGACGGTCCACCGGAGACGGTGTTCGCCGGGGCCGCCCGGGTGCGCGAGATGTATGAGATGGCCACGCGCATCTACTCCGACGGCACCCCGAAGACCAAGCACAACACGACCAACGTGCAGCTGCACATCGACGAGGCCGAAGGGACCGCCCGCAGCACTTCCTACTACTGCGTCACGCAGGCCACCCCCGACCTGCCGCTGCAGGTGATCGTGACCGGGCACTACAAGGACACGTTTGCGCGGGTGGACGGCGCCTGGCGGTTCGACAGCCGCACCATGTTCATCGATCAGGTCGGCGACGTCAGCCAGCATTTGAAGTTCTGATCGCGTTGTGTGCCAAGCGTTTTGAGCAGTACATCGGAGGAACAGCGCATGCATGACGACCCCGTCGCGACGACATCCCAGCACGAACAGGAACTGGCCGCCCTTGACCTGATCGAGCACCCGACCGTCAAGGCCGCCTATCGGACGGTGGCCGATACCTGGCTGGGCCGCGCCAAGGCGTCCGACGCGATGCGGGAGCGGTTCGACGACGCGTTCGCCGAGGTGATGTTCTCGGCGGCGGTGTGGTCGTCCAATCAGGACAAGCTGAGGCCGAAGGTCAGCTGCATCACCCGGCTGGCGCATCCCGTCGACGGCCGGCCCATCCCCGGGTCACGTTGGGGCATCGACAATCCGGACAGCGTGTACCGGGTGATCCCGATCTCCGGTGACGAACGCTACGAAATCCACGGCCGGGTGGGCGAACACCGGATGACCGAGAACTACTTCACGTTGTGGGATGCGAACATGGGCACCGTCGACGTGCTCAACGGCCGGACAATGCAGGTCGACTCCGACGGAAGCTTCACCATCACCGTGGACGCCGACCCCGCCGGCGGGCGGCCCAACCACGTGCGGACCACACCCGCGGCACACGAGTTCTACATCCGCGACGTGCTGCTGGACTGGAGCCGCGACGACCCCAATCATCTTGAGGTGCAACGGCTCGGGGGGCCGCCCGCGACACCGGCACGCACGCTCGACGAGCAGGCCGAGGCCACCGCGGCGATGATGGACTACTTCGCCAACTTCACCGGCAAGCTCAGCCACGGCGTGTACAAAATGCCGGCCAACCATTTCAACCTGGCGTGGTCGGCCGACAAGGTCGGCGCGATGCGCAACCAGGTCTACGTCATGGGGCGTTTCGATCTCGCACCCGACGAGGCGTTCGTGGTGGACCTCAACGACGGTGGCGCCGAATACTTCACGGTGCCGCTGAGCAACATCTGGGGCACCACGCTGGACATCCTCGACCGCACCGGCAGCCTCAACAAGGCGCAATCGGTCGCCAACGAGGACGGCAGCTACACCTACGTGATCGCGCCGGCCGATCCCGGGGCGGCCAACTGGATCGACTCCGACGGCCTGCGCGAGGGGATCTTGACCCTGCGCATGGCGGAATTCGGTGAGGCGGGTCCCCGCGAAGACCTCGGCGCCCGCGGGCGGGTGGTCAAGCTGGACCGGCTCGACGCCGAGGTGCCGCACTTGCCGCGGGTGGGCTCGCAGCAACGGGCCGCCCAACTCGCGGCTCGGCGAACCGCGTATCTGCGCCGACTACCGGAAGGGCCGATCTAGCGATGTCGCGCTGGCTGATCACCGGATGCTCCACCGGCTTCGGGCGCGAAATCGCGCGCGCCGCACTGGAAGCGGGCCACAGCGCGGTGGTGACCGCGCGGCGGACCGACTCGATACGCGACTTCGTCGACGAGTTCGGCGACCGGGCGCTGGCCGTCGCGCTCGACGTGACCGACGCCGACCAGATCGCGGCGGCGGTGTCGGCGGCCGATGCGGCGTTCGGCGGCATCGACGTCCTGGTCAACAACGCCGGTCATGGCTACCTGTCCGCAGTGGAGGAGGGCGAGGACGCCGAGGTTCGAAAGCTGTTCGAGGTCAACTACTTCGGTGCGGTCAACATGATCAAGGCGGTGCTGCCGGGCATGCGGACCCGCGGATCCGGGCACATCATCAACATGTCGTCGATGACCGGTCTGGTCGCCAACCCGCCCAACGCGTATTACTCGTCGACGAAATTCGCGCTCGAAGCGATCACCGAGGCGCTGGCCACCGAGGTGCGGCCGCTCGGGATCAAGGTGACCGCCATCGAGCCGGGCGCCTTCCGCACCGACTGGGCGACGCGGTCGATGAAGGAGTCGGGCACCCCGATAGCCGATTACGTCGACGTGGCGGCCCGCAAGGACTTGATCAAGCAGTTCGCCGATCATCTCCCTGGTGACCCCAAAAAGGTTGCCGACGCGGTGCTGATGGTGACCACGCTCGACGAGCCACCGCTGCGGCTGCTGCTGGGCCGCGACGTACTCAAGGCCATGCGCGACAAGATCGCCGCGCTGTCGTCGTCGATCGAACAGTGGAAAGCCGTCACCAAGGACGTCAACTTCGAGAGCTCGTAAGTCACTCGTCGAGGAACACGGCGTGCCGGTCCACGGGGTCTCGCCCGATGTGCAGGTTGTTGGCGGGAAAATCGGGATCGGAATAACCGATCGACAGGCCGCACAGGATGTTCATCTCCGGCGGGATATCGAGCTGCTCGCGCACGACGTCGGGATAACCGGCGATGGCCACCTGCACGCAGGTGCCCAATCCGCGTGCGGTCAACGCCAGCAGCAGCGTCTGCAGGAACATGCCGACGCCCATGCTGTCGGCGTAACCGAGGTCGCGGTGCATGCACACGATGCCGCCCAGCGGTGCGCGGAAGAACTCCCAGTTGCGCAGGACGGCGATGCGCCGGGCCTCGCTGTCATGGCGGGCGATGCCCATCGAACCGTAAACGTGTGCGCCGGTGTCACTCCGGAAATGGGCGAACGCGGCGGGCAGTTGCGGGACGCGGGGCGGTTCGGCGCGCGCCTTTTCCAGCATGGCGGCGACCAACCGGTCCCGGGCCGCACCGGATACGAACACCAGGTGCCATGGCTGCACGTTCGAATTCGACGGCGCGCGCATCGCCAGCTCCAGCGATTCCTGCACCAGGTGGCGCGGTACCGGGTCGGGCAGGAAGAGCCGCGTCGAATGCCGCTGTCGAATGGTGTCTTCGAGGTCGTACATAGCTTCATGGTGTCAGGCGCCGAGCTGACGGCGCCTTCCGCTTCCAAGGGTCACCCCAGCGTGACGGTCGTCGCCGAGCGTCACGCCAGCGTGATCGCCGAGAAGGCCCTAGTCCCGAACGACGATGACCGTCTTGCCGGGCCGCCGGCCCGGGCGGCCGCCGCTCTCGAAAGCCTCGCGGCCCTGCTCGAGCGGGAACGTCTCGGCGATCTCCACCCGCAATTGTCCCCGGTCAACCAGCGCCGCTAGCTCGACCAGCTGATCCCGATTCGGCGTGACGATGAAAAAGGTTGCCCTGACGCCGTATTCATCGGCTACGCCCGCCGGCGGCGGCGCCGACAGGGTGACCAGCCGCCCACCCGGGCGGAGCGCCGGAAACGATCGGTCCAGCGTCTCACCGCCGACGGTGTCGATCACGACGTCGTAGACGGCGTCTTCGACTGTCTCGGTGCGGACGTCGATCACCCGGACGGCACCGAATCCACGGACGAGGTCACCGGCGTCGCTGCGCACGGTCGCGGTGACGCGCGCGCCCAGCGTCGCGGCGAGCTGAACCGTCAAGGCGCCCACACCACCCGCGCCGCCGTGCACCAGCACGGCCTCACCCGGGCGCACGCCCGCGTGGTCGACCAACGCCTGCAGGGCGGTCAGGCCGGCCAGCGGCAGCGCGGCGGCGACGACCTGCGACACCGTCGACGGCTTGGCGGCCAGGTCGGCCGCGGGGACGCAGACGAATTCGGCTGCGGCGCCGTCGCGGTCGAACGGGACCAGGCCGTAGACCTCGTCCCCGGGCGCGAAGTCCGTCACGCCCGCGGCGGCCTCGCGGACGACGCCCGAGACTTCGTGCGACGGGATCACCGGCGTGCGGCTGACACCGTCTCGGGTCCAGGTCTCGTCCCACGTCAGCTCATCGAACGTGATGGCGGCGGCGTGGACGGCCAGCAAGACTTCGCCCGCGGCCGGGGCCGGCACGGGCGCCGGCTCGACCACCAGCTGCTCCGGGCCGCCCCGGTGGTGCGCCCGCAAAGCCCTCATCTCGGTCAAGGCAGTCGCCAATCGATGGGATCGGCGCCCATGCCCGTGAGCAGTTCGTTGGCGCGGCTGAACGGACGCGACCCGAAGAATCCCCGAGATGCCGACAGCGGCGACGGGTGTGGCGACTCGATCGCCACACAATTGTCCTCGGCCAGAATCGGTTTCAGCGTCGAGGCGTCGCGGCCCCAGAGGATCGCCACCATCGGCTGCGAGCGCGCCGCCAGCGCACGGATCGCGCATTCGGTCACCGCCTCCCAGCCCTTCCCCCGGTGCGAGGCGGGGTTGCTCGGGCGCACGGTGAGCACCCTGTTCAGCAGCATCACCCCCCGCTCGGCCCACGGCGTCAGGTCGCCGGACGAGGGCTGCGGATGCCCGAGGTCGGCGGCGTACTCGTCGAAGATGTTGGCCAGGCTGCGTGGCAACGGGCGCACGTCCGGGGCCACCGAAAAACTCAGGCCCACCGCGTGCCCCGGCGTCGGGTACGGGTCTTGCCCGACGATCAACACCCGGACGCTGTCGAAGGGAAAGGTGAACGCGCGCAACACATTCGGCCCGGCCGGTAAGTACCTGCGCCCGGCCGCGATCTCGGCCCGCAAGAATTGGCCCATCGCGGCGACCTGATCGGCCACCGGTTGCAGCGCGGTCGCCCAACCCTGCTCGACGAGTTCGCTCAGCGGCCGCGCCGTCGTCACCGGTCCTTTCGAAGCATCAAGGCTCATCGCGCCACCCTAACGGTCATATGACTGCCAGCCGGCGTAGCCGGTCCACTGTTGCCCGTCGACAAGGACTTCGGCCTTCCCCTCGAGAACCCGTCCGATGATCCGCCATCCGGCGGGCGCGGGGCCGGCGAAACAGGCCACCAGGGCGTGGTCTTCGCCGCCGCCGAGCACCCACGACCATGGGTCGGCGCCCGCGGCGGCGGCCGCAGCGGTCAGCGAGTCGTGGTCGGCGGTCAGTGCCGCCGTGGACAAGTCCATCGCCACCTCCGACGCCTCGGCGACGTGCCGCAGGTCGGCGACCAGGCCGTCGGAGACATCGATCATCGCTTGCGCTCCTCCGGCGGCCGCCGCCACGCCCTGCCCGTAGGGCGGCTGGGGAACCAGATGTCGATGGCGCAGCGGATCGAATCCCTCGATCCCCTTGCCCAATAACGAAAGTCCAGCCGCCGAACGGCCGAGTTCACCGGCGACCGCGATCACCGAGCCCGCTTTCGCCCCGGACCGCAGCACCGGCGCGCGGCCATCGAGGTCACCCAGCACCGTCACGGAGATCACCCATTGCGGGCAGCTGACGAGATCGCCGCCGGCGATGCCCGCGCCGATACGCTGCGCCTCGTCCCACATGCCGCCGACCAGTCCGTCGACGTCGGCCGCCCGAGTGTCACCGGGCGCGCCGAACGCGACCACGAAGGCCGTCGGCCGCGCTCCCATCGCCTCGATGTCCGCGGCGTTCTGGGCGATGGCCTTGCGGCCGACGTCACGGGGGGTCGACCAGTCCAGCCGAAAATGCCGATCCTGCACGAGCATGTCGGTCGACACAGCGATGCGGCCGTCCCTGGCTTGTACCACCGCCGCGTCGTCGCCCGGCCCGACGGCCACCGCGGCCGGCTGCCGGCGGCCGCGCACCAAACGATCGATGACGGCGAACTCCCCGAGCTGCTGCAGTGTGGGTTCCGATGCGTCGTCGCGCACGCCACCTCCTCCGGCGCTGTCGTCCCCTGCGTGGGCCTCTGACGGGTCGCCGACCTGCGGTAAGTTAATTTACTGCCCGCGCGAGCGGCCCGCGCCAGTGTAGAACCCTGCACCGCTGTGCCAGAGATAGGAGGTGCGCGGCGGTGACGACCGACCCCGATACCGGCCCCGCCGTCGACACGGGGCCACCGCCCGCGGCGATCATTGCGGCGGTCGCGGTGGCCGTCGTGGCGATCGGCGTGATCCTGGTGATCGCGGCGAATCGTGAGGCGCCGCCGCAACCGGTCGCCGTGCCCGCCGCGCCGGCGCCGCAGGCCGACAGCCCCGCCTGCCGGGCATTGGCCGGGGCGCTGCCGCAGCGGCTCGGCGACTATCAGCGCGCGCCCGTCGCCCAACCGGCGCCCCATGGGGCCGCCGCGTGGCGGGCCGGCCCGGACGGCGAGCCGGTCGTGCTGCGCTGCGGACTCGACCGGCCAGCCGAGTTCGTCGTGGGATCTCCGATTCAGGTCGTCGACCGCGTGCAGTGGTTCGCGGTGCGCCCCGAACAGCAATCCGCCGGTGACGCGGGCAGGTCGACCTGGTACACCGTGGACCGGCCGGTGTATGTGGCGCTCACGTTGCCGTCGGGATCGGGCCCGACGCCGATCCAGCAACTCTCCGAGGTGGTCGACCGCACCATCGCGGCGGTGCCCATCAACCCGGGGCCGGCGGCGGGCTAGTCCGACGGTGGCGACCCGCATCGCCCGGCTACGCCGCGCTCGCGATCGCCACTAGTCCGATGGTGGCGACCCGCATCGCCCGGCTACGCCGCGCTCGCGATCGCCACTAGCGCAGGCCCACGCCCCGGGCCAACGCCGTTTCGACCATGGTCGCCAGCAGGGTCGGGTAGTCCACGCCGCTGGCAGCCCACATCCTCGGGTACATCGAAATCGTGGTGAACCCGGGCATCGTGTTGATTTCGTTGAGCACCGGCCCGTCATCGGTGAGGAAGAAGTCGACCCGGGCCAACCCCTGACAGTCGATGGCGTTGAAGGCCCGGATCGCCAAATGCCGGATGGTGTCGGCGATATCGTCGTCAACCTTGGCGGGCACGTCCAATTCCGCTGCGTCATCCAGATATTTGGTGGCGAAGTCGTAAAACGAATCCTCACGTCCCCGCACCCCGGCCACCCGGATCTCGCCCAATGTGCTGGCTTCTATTGTGCCATCGGGCATTTCGAGCACGCCGCACTCCAGCTCGCGACCGGTGATCGCCGCCTCCACGATCACTTTCGGGTCGTGCCGACGCGCCACCGCGACAGCGGCGGCGAGGTCCTCCCAGCGCGCTACCCGGGTGACGCCGATCGAGGAGCCACCCCGGGCGGGTTTGACGAACACCGGCAGACCCAGCCGCTCGCACTCATCGGGTCGCAGGGTCGACCGCGACGGGCGTAGCACCGCGTACGGGCCGACCGGCAGCCCTTCGGCGACGAACAGCTTCTTGGTGAACTCCTTGTCCATGCCCGCCGCGCTGGCCAGCACGCCGGCGCCGACATAGGGCACGCCCGCCAACTCCAGCAGGCCCTGGATCGTGCCGTCTTCTCCGTACGGACCGTGCAGCACCGGGAACACCACGTCGACCGACGCCAGGACCTCGCCGGCCCCGGACGAGAGGGAGACCAGTTGGCCGCTGCGCCGCGGATCCGCCGTCAGGGCCAGTTCGGTGCCCGACTGCGCGGTCACCTCCGGCAACTGCCGGTCGCTGATGGCCAGCGCATCCGGGTCGCCGTCGGTGAGCACCCACGACCCTTGCGGGGTGATGCCGATCGCGACCACCTCGAACCGCTCGGGGTCGAGATTGCGCAGGATGCTGCCCGCGGACACGCACGAGATGGCGTGCTCGTTGCTGCGCCCGCCGAAGACGACGGCGACGCGAACGCGGCTTCCGCTGGCACTCACAACCTGGAGAGGCTACCGGTTGTGCGGCACGCGGGCCGGGCGGCGGGCCGCTAGCTGGGGTTTCGGTCGCCGCGCGGCAGTCACTCAGGCTTGGTCCTGCGGCCCAGCAGCAGGGCCATCGCCTCGTCCACCAACAGCCCCTTGTGGCAGACCCGGTGCACGGCGTCGGTGAGCGGCATCTCGACGTCGTAACTGGACGCCAGTGCCAGCACCGACTCGCTCGATGTCACGCCCTCCACGACGTGCCCTTCCCTGGCCTGCATCGCCGATTCCATCGTCCCGCCGCGACCCAGGCGTTCACCGAAGGACCGGTTGCGCGAATACGGCGACGTGCACGTCGCGACCAGGTCACCCACCCCGGCCAGCCCGGCCAGGGTGGTGCCCTTGGCGCCGAGCGCGATGCCCAGCCGCATGATCTCCGCCAGACCGCGGGTGATGATCGCCGCCGCGGTGTTCTCCCCGAGTCCGACCCCGGCCGCCATGCCGCACGCGAGCGCGATGACGTTCTTGCACGCCCCGCCGACCTCGGTGCCGACGACATCGCTGTTGGTGTACGGGCGGAAATACCCGGTGTTCAGCATGCGCTGCAGGGCGACCGCGCGCCCGGAGTCGCTGCACGCGACGACGGTGGCGGCGGGCTGACATTCGGCGATCTCGCTGGCCAGGTTGGGCCCAGAGACGACCGCGACCTGAGCGGGATCGACACCCGTCACCGAAACGATGACCTGACTCATCCGCATCAGCGTGCCCAGCTCGATACCCTTGGCCAGGCTGACCAGGGTGGCGCCGTCGGGTATCAACGGCGCCCACGCTTCGAGGTTGGCGCGCATCGTCTGCGCGGGAACCGCCAGCAGCACCGTCGAGGCAAAGCCCAGCGCCTCCGCGGCGTCGGTGGTCGCGCGCACGTTCGCCGGCAGTGTCGCGCCGGGCAGATAGTCGGGGTTGGAGCGGGAGGCGTTGATCCGGTCGGCGACCTCGGACCGACGGGCCCACAGCATGACCTCCGCGTCGGGTTCGCCGGCCTCGACGAGCACCTTGGCCAGCGCGGTGCCCCACGCCCCGGCACCCATGACCGCGACGGCGCCCTTCGAACCGGTCATCCGCTATCCCCGTCTGTCGTCTCCCGTGTTGCAGCCGCTACACCCTAGATCAGCGGCCGTCACGCGAGCTAGGGCGTCCGCCTTCAGCGGTCGCTGGCAGGATGAGATCTCATGAGCGGCACACGAGCCGACGAAGCGGGTAGAGACGTTGCCCTGATCGTCGCGGTCAAGCGGTTGGCCGCGGCCAAGACGAGGCTGGCCCCGGTGTTCTCGGCACGCACCCGGGAGGGCGTGGTGCTGGCCATGTTGATAGACACCCTGACCGCCGCGGGCCGCGTCGGTTCACTGGGCTCGATCACCGTCATCACGCCCGACGAGGCAGCGGCCGCCGCGGCGACCGAGCTGGGCGCCGAGGTGCTCAACGACCCGACGCCCGAGGGGCACGGCGACCCCCTCAACAACGCCATCGCCACCGCGGAACGGGCGGTGGGCGGTTTTTTCCCGAATGTCGTTGTGCTGCAAGGCGATTTGCCGGCGCTTCAAACGCAGGAGCTGGCCGAGGCGATCGCCGCCGCGCGTCATCACCGGCGCAGCTTCGTCGCCGACCGGCTGGCGACGGGAACCGCCGCGCTCTTCGCCTTCGGCGCTCCGCTCGATCCGCAGTTCGGTTCCGATTCGTCGGCGCGACACCGACGTTCGGGTGCGATAGAGCTGACCGGTGCGTGGCCGGGCCTGCGCTGTGACGTCGACACTCCCGACGACCTCGCCACCGCGCGCCGGCTGGGGGTGGGTGCGGCGACCGCTCGTGCCCTCGCCCAGCAGTGACTCATCCGTCGACGCGGCGTACCTGTCCACGCGGTTAACGACGACCCAACGGCGAATGGATGTCCGTCGAGCGCTAGCAGCATCGGCGCGTGATGAGCAATGATCGCAGGGTGACTGAAATCGAAGCTGAGGCGCGCCCCGAAGAGAACTTGTGGCATCAGGGCGACTCGGCTGTGGCAGCGCCGCCCGCCGCGACGCACGCCGCACTCACTGACCTGCCGGAGGACCGCTATCTCAACCGGGAGCTGAGCTGGCTGGACTTCAATGCCCGGGTGCTGTCGCTGGCCGCCGACAACTCGTTGCCGTTGTTGGAGCGGGCCAAGTTTCTGGCGATCTTCGCCTCCAACCTCGACGAGTTCTACATGGTCCGGGTCGCCGGCCTCAAGCGTCGCGACGAGATGGGGCTGTCCGTGCGCTCCGCCGACGGCCTGACGCCGCGCGAGCAACTGGCCCTCATCGGTGAACAGACGCAGCGGATCGCGACCCGGCATGCGCGGGTGTTCCTCGATTCGGTGCGACCGGCGCTCGCCGGGGAAGGCATACATATAGTCACCTGGGCCGATTTGGATCAGGGTGAACGCGACGAACTGTCCACCTATTTCCACGAACAAGTCTTTCCCGTTCTCACGCCGCTCGCCGTCGATCCCGCTCACCCCTTCCCGTTCGTCAGTGGGCTGAGCCTGAACCTGGCGGTCATGGTGCGCCAGCCCGAGGAAGGCGGCCAACATTTCGCGCGAGTCAAGGTGCCCAACAACGTCAATCGCTTCGTGGAGCTGGGCGCACGCGATACGGAGGACAGCGAAGGCCCCACCATAATTCGCTACCTGCCAATGGAAGAGCTGATCGCGGCCTTCCTGCCGGTGCTGTTCCCCGGCATGGAGATCGTCCAGCATCACGCTTTCCGCATTACCCGCAACGCGGACTACGAGGTCGAAGAGGACCGCGACGAGGACCTGCTGCAAGCGCTGGAACGGGAATTGGCGCGCAGGCGGTTCGGGTCGCCGGTGCGACTAGAGGTCGCCAACGACATGACCGAGAGCATGCTGGAACTGCTGCTGCGCGAACTCGACGTGAACCCGGGCGACGTCATCGAGGTGCCCGGCCTGCTCGATCTGTCGTCGTTGTGGCAGGTCTACAGCCTCGACCGGCCGGCGCTCAAGGACCCGGCGTTCGTTCCGGCAACCAGTCCCGCATTCGTCGACCGCGAGACGCCCAGGAGCATCTTCGCCACGCTGCGCGAAGGCGATGTGCTGCTGCATCATCCGTATGAGTCGTTCTCCACCAGCGTGCAGCGATTCATCGAGCAGGCCGCCGCCGACCCCAATGTGCTGGCGATCAAGCAGACGCTGTACCGCACATCCGGCGATTCGCCCATCGTTCGGGCGCTCATCAACGCCGCCGAGGCCGGCAAGCAAGTGGTGGCGCTCGTGGAGATCAAGGCGCGCTTCGACGAGCAGGCCAACATCCGCTGGGCGCGCGAGCTGGAACAGGCGGGCGTGCACGTCGTTTACGGGTACGTCGGACTCAAGACGCACTGCAAGACCTGCCTGGTGGTCCGCCGCGAGGGTTCGACGATCCGGCGCTACTGCCACATCGGAACCGGCAACTACAACGGAAAGACGGCGCGACTGTACGAGGACGTCGGCCTGCTGACCGCGTCTCCCGAGATCGGGGCCGACCTGACGGACCTGTTCAATTCGCTGACCGGCTACTCCCGCAAGGTCTCCTACCGCAACCTTCTGGTCGCCCCGCACAGCATTCGCACCGGCATCATCGAACGCGTCGAGCGTGAGATCGCCGCCCACCGCGAGCACGGCGGCGGGCGGATCCGGCTCAAGATGAATGCGCTCGTCGACGAGCAGGTCATCGACGCGCTGTACCGTGCGTCGCTGGCGGACGTGCGGGTAGAGGTGGTGGTGCGCGGCATCTGCGCGCTGCGCCCCGGCGCCGAAGGATTCTCGGAGAACATCACGGTCCGTTCGATTCTCGGTCGCTTCCTGGAGCATTCCCGCATCATGCATTTCAATCGCATCAACGAGTTCTGGATCGGCAGCGCGGACATGATGCACCGCAACCTCGACCGGCGCGTCGAGGCGCTGGTTCAAGTGAAAGATCCCCGGCTGACCTCATACCTGGACGACCTGTTCGAGTCCGCGCTGGACCCGTCCACCCGGTGCTGGGAGCTGGGGGCCGACGGACAGTGGATCGCGTCACCGCAGGACGGCCACACCGTGCGCGATCACCAAGTGTCGTTGATGGAGCGACACCGCAGTCCGTAGCCCCTGCGTGGTGATTTACGGTTGTTCTCCGGCCGCATCGCAAACGTGTGCGCGGTCCCGACCGAATTGACCTGCAGGAGTTGAGTTGCCGACCAAGAGCTCATCCACCGCTCGGCGTCCGGGAAGCCGGATCGTGTACGCCGCCGGCGCGGTCTTGTGGCGGCCGACGGATTCCTCCAACCCCGGCCTCGAGCTCGCGGTGATCCACCGCCCCCGCTACGACGACTGGTCACTGCCGAAGGGCAAGGTAGACCCGGGCGAGACGGCGCCCGTCGCCGCGGTGCGGGAAGTGTGCGAGGAGACCGGGCAGCATGCGGTCCTGGGCCGGCGGCTCGACATGGTGAGTTACCCGATCGAGGCGGGCGTCAAGAAGGTCTACTACTGGGCGGCGCGCAGCACCGGCGGGGACTTCATCCCCGGCAACGAGGTCGACGAACTGGTCTGGCTGCCGATGCCCGAGGCGCTCAAGAAGCTCAGTTATTCACATGACCGAAAGATGTTGCGCCACTTCATGAAACACCCCGCCGACACGCATTCGGTGGTGGTGGTGCGGCATGGCACGGCGGGACGGAAATCACGGTTCAAGGGCGACGACACCCAGCGACCGCTGGACAAACGGGGACGCGCGCAGGCCGAGGCGCTGGTTCCGCAGCTGCTGGCCTTCGGCGCCACCGACGTGTACGCGGCCGACCGCCTGCGCTGCCACCAGACGGTGGAACCGCTGGCCGAGGAATTGGGCGTGACGGTGCACAACGAGCCGACCCTCACCGAGGAGGCCTACGGCAAGAGCCCCAAACGTGGCCGGCACCGAATGCTCGAGATCGCCGAGCAGCAAGGCACACCGGTCATTTGCACTCAGGGCAAGGTGATCCCGGACTTGATCTCCTGGTGGTGCGAACGGGACGGGATACGTCCCGACAAGTCGCGCAACCACAAAGGCAGCACCTGGGTGCTCTCACTATCGGGTGGCCGACTGGTGGCGGCCGACCACATCGGCGGCGCGCTGGCCGCCAACGTGCGGGCCTGACACACGAATACCCTTCGGGCGCACCGCTGCGGCCCGAAGGGTATTCGCGTTGAGAACTCGGCTGTTGCCTTAACGGCGACCGCGACGCGCGGTGGCCTTCTTGGCGGGAGCCTTCTTCGCCGCGGTCTTCTTGGCCGGAGCCTTGGTCGCGGCCTTCTTGGCCGGAGCCTTCTTCGCCACGACCTTCTTCGCCGCGGTCTTCTTGGCGGGAGCCTTCTTCGCCACGGTCTTCTTGGCCGGAGCCTTGGTCGCGGCCTTCTTGGCCGGAGCCTTCTTGGCGGGAGCCTTCTTCGCCGCGGCCTTCTTGGCGGGAGCCTTCTTCGCCGCGGCCTTCTTGGCGGGAGCCTTCTTGGCGGCGGTCTTCTTGGCCGCGCCGCTTGCCACTACACCACGCTTCACTGCAGGTCCTTCCGACGGGAGACGCTGTGCGCCAGAGACAACCGCTTTGAATTGAGCACCAGGACGGAACGCCGGGACGGAGGTCGGCTTCACCTTCACCGTCTCGCCGGTACGCGGGTTGCGGGCCACCCGGGCCGCGCGGCGCCGTTGCTCGAAAACACCGAACCCGGTAATGGTGACGCTGTCGCCCTTGTGCACGGCACGCACAATGGTGTCGACGACGTTCTCGACGGCGGCGGTTGCCTGCCGACGGTCGGTGTTCAATTTTTGAGTGAGCACATCTATGAGCTCTGCCTTATTCATCCAATCCCTCCGACGCTAGTGGTCCTCGATTTGAACCGACTAGTGCACACGGTAAACCCTCACCCAGCAAATTTCCAAGAGCCACGCGCAATTTCAGGGTCGGACAATCCGAGGTTTCGCAATCCGGTTGCCGCCCTTGACCGGTGGCGGGACTTGGAAATCGGCCCGGTTTAGTTAGGTGAGCGAGAAGAAATTCCGGCGTTCTCGACCGTTCAGGAGGCGGGCAGAGTGCGCGGTTTCCACCGCGGATAGGTGGCCTCGTAAGATTCGATTTTGTCGAGTTTCCGCAGCGTAAGGGCTATATCGTCGAGGCCTTCGAGCAGCCGCCAGGCGGTGTGGTCGTCAATCTTGAACGGCAACACCGTCGTTCCCGCGGTGATATTTCGATCTTGAAGATTGGCAGTGATTTCCAGTCCCGGGCTCTGCTCGATGAGCTTCCAAAGGAGTTCCACGCCGTCCTGAGAAACTTCGGCCGCCAAGAGGCCCGCCTTGCCGGCGTTGCCCCGGAAGATGTCACCGAATCGAGACGAGATGACCACCCGGAACCCGTAGTCCATGAGCGCCCACACCGCGTGCTCGCGCGACGAGCCCGTCCCGAAATCCGGGCCGGCGACCAGGACGGTCCCACGGTCAAAGGGGCTGAGGTTGAGGATGAATGAGGGATCCGAGCGCCAGCTGGCGAACAACCCGTCCTCGAAACCGGTTCGGGTGACCCGCTTCAAATACACCGCAGGAATGATCTGATCGGTGTCGACATTGGACCGCCGCAACGGCACACCGATACCGGTGTGGGAGTGAAATGCTTCCATGCTCATCTCTTCTTCTCGATTGGGTCAGGTCAAATCGGCCGGGGCAGACAATGTGCCGCGAACCGCCGTCGCGGCGGCCACGGCCGGCGACACCAGATGCGTGCGGCCGCCTTTCCCCTGGCGCCCTTCGAAGTTGCGGTTGGACGTCGCCGCGCACCGCTCCCCCGGCGCCAGCTGGTCCGGGTTCATTCCCAGGCACATCGAGCAGCCCGCCTGTCGCCATTCGGCGCCCGCTGCGGTGAAAACCTCGCCCAGCCCTTCGGCTTCGGCCTGCGCGCGCACCCGCATGGACCCGGGCACCACGAGCATCCGCACCCCGGGCGCCAGCTTGCGACCGCGCAGCACGTCGGCGACCACCCGCAGGTCTTCGATACGACCGTTGGTACAAGAGCCCACGAACACGGTGTCGACCGCGATATCGCGCATCGGAGTGCCCGGCCGAAGGTTCATGTAAGCCAAGGCTTTCTCGGCGGCCTGCCGCTCGGCGTCGCCGGTCATCAGCTCCGGGTCGGGAACGGCCGCGGCCAGCGGCACGCCCTGCCCAGGGTTGGTTCCCCACGTCACGAACGGGCTCAACGATGTTGCGTCGAGGTGCACCTCGGTGTCGAAGACGGCACCGGGGTCGGTGTGCAGCTCCTGCCAATAGCGCATCGCCGCGTCCCATTGCGGCCCCTGCGGCGCGTGCGGCTTGTCGCGCAGGAATTCGAAGGTGGTGGCGTCCGGGGCCACCATGCCCGCTCGGGCACCGGCCTCGATGCTCATGTTGCAGATCGTCATCCGGCCTTCCATCGACAGCGATTCGATGGCGCTGCCGCGGTATTCGATGACGTGCCCCTGCCCGCCGCCGGTGCCGATCTTGGCGATCAAGGCAAGAATGATGTCCTTGGCCGTCACACCGGCGGGCAATTCGCCGTCGACATTGACCGCCATCGTTTTGAACGGCCGCAGCGGCAAAGTCTGGGTGGCGAGCACGTGCTCGACCTCCGATGTGCCAATGCCCATTGCCAGTGCGCCGAATGCGCCGTGCGTCGACGTGTGACTATCACCACAGACAACGGTCATTCCCGGTTGGGTCAGCCCCAATTGCGGCCCGACGACATGCACGATGCCCTGCTCGATATCGCCCATCGGATAAAGGCGAATGCCGAATTCGGCGCAGTTGCGGCGCAACGTCTCGACCTGGATGCGCGACACCGGGTCGGCGATCGGCTTGTCGATGTCGACGGTGGGCACGTTGTGATCCTCGGTGGCCAGCGTCAGATCGGGCCGACGCACCGGCCGGCCGGCCAGCCGCAGCCCGTCGAAGGCCTGCGGGCTGGTGACCTCGTGCACCAGATGCAGATCGATGTAGATCAGGTCGGGCGCGTCATCGCTCCCTTTATCCACAACGTGGTCTTCCCAGACCTTTTCGGCCAGGGTGCGCGGCTTGCCGGATCCCATCTGAAAATTCGCCTCGATTCCCTCATCTGCGGCTCGCGGATCGACCATGGGCTGTGATCTCAGAATGCGAGACGCTAGTATCTCCTTGTGAGACAGCATAGCGGCATCGGCGTCCTCGACAAAGCCGTGGACGTCCTGCACACCATCGGCCAATCCCCGTGCGGATTGGCCGAACTGTGCGAAAGAACCGGACTGCCCAGGGCCACCGCGTATCGGCTGGCAGCGGCGCTGGAGATCCATCGCCTGCTGGCCCGCGACGACGAAGGACGCTGGGGACTCGGTCCGGCCCTCACCGAGCTCGCCGCCCATGTCAACGATCCGCTGCTGGCCGCCAGCGCCGGGGTGCTTCCCTTGTTGCGCGAGGCCACCGGCGAAAGCGTGCAGCTGTACCGCCGCGAGGGCACCGAACGAGTCTGCGTGGCCGCCCTGGAACCCGCTGCGGGCCTTCGCGATACGGTCCCCGTCGGGGCGCGATTGCCGATGACGGCGGGCTCGGGCGCCAAGGTGCTGCTGGCCCACAGCGACGCGGCGACGCAAAAAGCGGTGCTACCGGCGGCGAAATTCACCGAGCGCACCCTGGCCGAAGTGCGGCGGCGCGGCTGGGCGCAAAGCGTGGCCGAGCGCGAGCCCGGGGTGGCGAGCGTGTCGGTTCCCGTGCGCGACGGCCGCGGTGCCGTCATCGCCGCCATCTCGGTGTCGGGACCCGTCGACCGCATCGGCCGGCGCCCCGGTGCGCGCTGGGCTGCCGATCTGCTGTCCGCGGCCGGAGCGCTCACCCGCCGGCTCTGAACGTGGTGGGGCGCTTCCTCTGCCACCAGCGCACACTCGACCGCTCGCGGCCTGACAGACTGACCGCCATGGGAACCAATCAGCGCGCGAGCATCGTCATGTCCGAGGACGAAATCGCCGACTTCGTCGTCAAGAGCCGCACCGGGACGCTGGCTACCATCGGCCCCGACGGCCAGCCGCACCTGACCGCAATGTGGTACGCCGTCGTGGACGGCGAAATCTGGCTGGAGACCAAGGCCAAGTCGCAGAAGGCCGTCAACCTCAAACGCGATCCCCGGGTGAGCTTCCTGATCGAGGACGGCGATACCTACGACACCCTGCGTGGAGTTTCCTTCGAGGGCGTCGCCGAGATCGTCGACGACCCCGACGTCTCACACCGGGTCGGGGTCAGCGTGTTCGAGCGGTACACCGGGCCCTACACCGACGAGATGAAGCCGTTCGTCGAGCAGATGATGAACAAGCGCGTCTGCGTGCGCATCGTCGCCCAACGCGCCCGCTCGTGGGATCACCGCAAACTCGGCCTGCCGGCCATGCCGGTGGGTGGATCCACGGCACCGGCCGTGCTGGGCACCGGCCGATAAATTTTTGTAGCCCCGATGGGATTCGAACCCACGCTACCGCCGTGAGAGGGCGGCGTCCTAGGCCGCTAGACGACGGGGCCGGACACGATCCGGAGAGTCAGCATAGCTCACACGCAGAGGCCCACCTAATCGCTTGAGGTGGCGAGATTTTTGCTGGGGTACCAGGACTCGAACCTAGAATGGCTGAACCAGAATCAGCTGTGTTGCCAATTACACCATACCCCATTGGCTGCCTAAAACCGCTGGTCAGCGGTCATTCGGAGCCTTATCGAGCTGCTCGGAAGACCGCTGCCGCCAACAGTTGTCGGCCTTTGTGAACCGCAGTGCAGACTACCAAAGACTCCCGGCACAATTCGCATGCGAGGTCTTCGCCTATCCGGCGACCGTTTCGCGTGCGGCGCGTAGGCGCTGCAAGCTGCGGTCACGGCCGAGCAGCTCCAGCGATTCGAACAACGGCGGGCTCACCGTCGTTCCCGTGGCGGCCACCCTGATCGGGCCGAACGCCTTGCGCGGTTTGAGGCCCAGGCTTTCGATGAGCGCGCCCTTGAGGGCGGCCTCGATCTGCGCCGTGGTCCAGTCCGTCATGCCGTCCAGCGCCGCCAGTGCGGCGTCCAGCACCGCGGCCGCGTCCGGACCGAGCTCCTTGGCGGCGGCCTTCGGGTCGATGGCGTATTCGTCGTCGTTGAGGAACCTGAGCAGTTCCCACGCGTCGGCGAGCACGACGATGCGTGTCTGCACCAGGTCGGCGGCGGTGGCGAACGCCGCTTCGTAATTACCCGGATCCAATCCGATGCGATGTCCGTGGACGTCGAAGTAGTCGCGCAGCCGGCCCGCGAAATCCGCTGGCTTGAGCATGCGGATGTGCTCGCCGTTGAGCGCGTCGGCCTTCTTCTGATCGAAACGGGCCGGGTTGGAATTGACGTCGACGACGTCGAACGCGGCGACCATTTCGTCGAGACTGAACAGGTCATGGTCGTCGGCGATCGCCCAGCCGAGCAACGCGAGATAATTCAGCAGCCCCTCGGGGATGAAACCCCGGTCGCGGTGGGCGAACAGATTCGACTGCGGGTCGCGCTTGGAGAGTTTCTTGGTCCCCTCCCCCAATACCGTTGGCAGGTGCGCGAACTCCGGGATGCGCTCGGCGACGCCGACTCGGATGAGCGACTGGTACAGCGCGAGCTGCCGCGGCGTCGAGGGCAGCAGGTCCTCGCCCCGCAGCACGTGGGTGATTTTCATCAGCGCGTCGTCGCACGGGTTGACCAAGGTGTACAACGGATCTCCGTTGGCGCGGGTCAACGCGAAGTCCGGCACGCTGCCCGCGGCGAAATTGGTGGGTCCGCGCACGAGATCGTGCCAGCCGAGGTCCTCATCGGGCATCCGCAGCCGCACCACGGGCTTGCGGCCCTCCGCCAGGAACGCGGCGCGCTGGGCATCGGTGAGCTGCCGGTCGAAATTGTCGTATCCCAATTTGGGGTTGCGGCCCGCCGCGATGTGGCGCGCCTCGACTTCTTCCGGTGTCGAGAAGGCGTAGTAGGCCTCGCCCGCTTCCAGCAGCTTGCCCACCACGTCGCGGTAGATCTCTTTGCGCTGCGACTGCCGGTATGGACCGTAGGGCCCGCCGACCTCGGGCCCCTCGTCCCAGTCGAGGCCCAGCCAGCGCAGCGCGTCGAGCAGCGCCAGATAGCTTTCCTCGCTGTCGCGTTCGGCGTCGGTGTCCTCGATGCGGAAGACGAAGGTGCCGCCCGTGTGCCGCGCGTAGGCCCAGTTGAACAGCGCGGTGCGGACCATTCCGACGTGCGGGGTGCCGGTGGGCGACGGACAGAACCTGACGCGGACTTTCGTTTCGGGGGTCACGACTTTCCCTTACGGACCACGGGATTGGTGAGGGTACCGATGCCCTCGATGGTGATGGAGACGGTGTCGCCGTCCTCGATCGGACCGACCCCGGCCGGCGTTCCGGTGAGAATGAGGTCGCCGGGCAGCAGGGTCATCACGGCCGAGATCCATTCGATGATGGCGCCGACGTCGTGGATCATCAGCGAGGTACGGCTGTGTTGCTTCACCTCGCCGTTGACCTCGGTTCGGATTTCGAGATCAGCCGGATCGGCATCGGTGACGATCCACGGACCCACCGGGCAGAAGGTGTCGTGCCCCTTGGCCCGGGTCCATTGGCCGTCGGCTTTCTGTTGGTCGCGGGCCGACACGTCGTTTCCGATGGTGTAGCCCAGGATGCTGTCGGCGGCCTCGGCGGCGGAGACGTCCTTGCAGGGCCGGCCGATGACCGCGGCCAGCTCGCCCTCGAAGTGCACGGGTGATGCGTTGGCGGGCAACCGGATCGGCACGTTCGGGCCGACGATGGCCGTATTGGGCTTGAGGAAGATGATGGGATCCGGTGCCGCGGGGCCGGTGAGCTCGGTCATCTCGGCGATGTGATCGGCGTAGTTCTTGCCGATGCAGACCACCTTGCTGGCCAATATCGGAGCCAGCAGTCGCACATCGGCCAGCGGCCATGATCGGCCGGTGAAGTTCGGCGTGCCAAAGGGATGCTCGGCGATTTCGCGGGCGATCATGGCGGCGGGATCGGAGAGTTCGCCCTCGATGCTGACGAAGGCGACACCGTCCGGGCTGGCGATTCGACCAAGGCGCATTTCGTTGAGCCTAGTGACGGTCGCGAGCGAGCTGTTGGGGGCACCTCCCGCACCAGTATTACCAGCGGTTTTCGGTGCGTGTGCAAGCATTAAGGATGCAAACGGGGACGGCCACGACGCGGGAGCTGGGCGCGCGCGGGCGCTGGTCCATCATGGTCGTATCGCTGGTGGCCACGGCGAGTTCCTTCCTCTTCATCAACGGCGTCGCGTTTTTGATTCCCTCGCTCCAGACGGCGCGCGGAATCCCGCTCGATGAAGCCGGTCTGCTGTCCTCCATGCCGAGCTGGGGCATGGTGGTGACACTGGTGCTGTGGGGCTACGTGCTCGACCGCGTGGGCGAGCGGCTAGTGATGGCCGCGGGTTCGGCGCTCACCGCGGTGGCCGCCTACGCCGCGGCGTCGGCGCATTCGATGGTGTTGATCGCCGTCTATCTGTTCCTCGGGGGCATGGCGGCGGCCAGTTGCAATACCGCCGGCGGGCGGCTGGTGTCGGCGTGGTTCCCGCCGCACCAACGCGGCCTGGCCATGGGCTTTCGCCAAACCGCGCAGCCCCTGGGAATCGCCTTGGGGGCGCTGGTGATTCCCGAGCTGGCCGAACACGGGCCGGCTGCGGGGCTCAGATTCACGGCCTTGGCGTGCGCGTTCGGGGCGGCAGCGAGTGCGGTCGGCATCATCGACCCGCCGCGCAAGCCCCGGGAGAAGGCCACCGATTCCGAACTCGCCAGCCCGTACCGAGGGTCCTTGGTGCTGTGGCGAATTCACACGGTGGCGGGCCTGATGATGGTCCCGCAGACGGTGACCGTCACGTTCATGCTGGTATGGCTGATCAAGAATCTGCACTGGTCGGTCGCGGCCGCCGGCAGTCTGGTGACCCTTTCGCAGCTGCTGGGTGCGATCGGCCGCGTCATGGTGGGCCGCTGGTCCGACCGCGTCGGCTCGCGCATGCGACCGGTCCGCATCATCGCGGGCGCCGCCGCCGTCATCCTCTTCCTTCTGGCCTGGGCCGACTTCCTGAATTCGAGTTGGCAGGCGCCCTTGATGGTCGCCATTTCGGTGATTGCCGTGCTGGACAACGGTTTGGAGGCCACGGCCATCACCGAATTCGCCGGGCCGTTCTGGAGCGGACGCGCCCTCGGCATTCAGAACACCACCCAGCGGGTGTTGGCGGCGGCCGCGCCGCCGCTGTTCGGTGCGTTGATCACCGCTGCGAAATACCCGAACGCGTGGATATTGTGCGGACTGTTTCCGGTGGCCGCCGTGCCGTTGGTGCCGACGCGGTTGCTCCCGCCCGGGTTGGAAACTACAGCCCGGCGGCAATCCGTTCGCCGACTTCGGTGGTGGCGAGCCGTTCGCTCCCACGCGTTGACAGGTAGGCCGCGACAGCCCGATCCACCCGCCTAGCCGCATCGTCCTCGCCGAGATGGGCGAGCAGCAACGCCACCGACATGATCGCCGCGGTCGGGTCGGCGATGCCCTTACCGGCGATGTCCGGCGCGCTGCCGTGTACCGGCTCGAACATCGACGGGTTGGTCCGGGTGGCGTCGATATTTCCGCTGGCGGCCAAGCCAATTCCGCCGCACACCGCCGCCGCCAAGTCGGTGATGATGTCACCGAACAGGTTGTCGGTGACGATCACGTCGAAGCGACCGGGGTCGGTGACCATGAAGATGGTGGCGGCGTCGACGTGTTGGTAAGCGACCTCGACGTCGGGGTAGCCCTCCCCGACCTCGGCCACGATCCGCGACCACAGCTTCCCCGCGAAGGTCAGCACATTGGTCTTGTGCACCAGCGTCAGGTGCTTGCGGCGGCGCTGGGCCCGTTCGAAGGCGTCGGCCACCACACGGCGCACGCCGAAGGCGGTGTTCAGGCTCACCTCGGTGGCCACCTCATGCGGCGTTCCGGTGCGGATCGCGCCGCCGGTGCCGGTGTAGGGACCCTCGGTTCCCTCGCGCACCACCACGAAATCGATGTGCGGATTTCCGGCGAGCGGGCTGCTCACACCGGGATACAGCCGTCCCGGCCGCAGGTTGACGTGATGGTCCAGCTCAAAACGCAGGCGCAGCAACAGACCCCGCTCCAGCACACCGCTGGGCACAGACGGATCGCCGATCGCCCCGAGCAGGATGGCGTCGTGCTGGCGCAGCTCGGCGAGCACCGATTCCGGCAGCAACTCACCGCTGGCGTGAAAACGCCGGGCGCCCAGGTTGTAATCGGTCTTCTCGACACCGGGCAACACCGCGTCAAGGACGTTGAGCGCCTCGGCTGTCACTTCCGGCCCGATACCGTCGCCGCCGATAACCGCGAGTTTCACGACAGATCAACCACCTCAAGCTTGTTGGCGCCCACCGCCGCGCCGATCGCCGACCGCACCTCGCTCGGCACGTCGCGGTCCAGCCGCAGCAGGATCGTCGCACCCGGGCCCTCGGCATCCTCGGAGAGTTGCGCGGCTTGGATGTTCACGCCCGCCGAGCCGAGCAGGGTGCCGATCTTGCCCAGCGCCCCGGGCTGGTCGACGTAGTTGATCACCAGGTTGGTGCCCCGTGCCCGCAGGTCGAAGTTGCGGCCGTTGATCTGCACGATCTTCTCCACCAGCTGCGGGCCGGACAGGGTTCCGGCGACGTTGACGGCGGTGCCGTCGGGGGCTACTGCGCGCACGTCGACGACGCTGCGGTGGTTCGGGCTCTCCGAGGCCTTGGCGAGTTCGGCGGTGACGCCGCGCTCTTCGGCCAGCGCCGGTGCGTTGACGAACGTGACCGGCCCCTCGACCACCGCCGAGAACAGACCGCGCAGAGCCGAAAGCTTCAGCACCTCAACGTCTTCGGAGGCCAGCTCGCCGCGTACCTGGACCGAAACCGAAACCGGCGGCCCGTCGGACAGCGATGCGGCCAGCACCCCGAGCTTGCGCACCAGGTCCAGCCAGGGCGCCACCTCTTCGTTGACCGCGCCGCCGCCGACGTTGACGGCGTCGGGGACGAATTCACCGGCCAGCGCGAGCTTCACGCTTGCGGCGACGTCGGTGCCCGCCCGGTCCTGGGCCTCGGAGGTGGACGCGCCCAGGTGCGGCGTGACCACCACCTGCGGCAGCTCGAACAGCGGGCTATCGGTGCACGGCTCCTTCGCGAAGACGTCGATACCGGCCGCGCGGACGTGTCCGCTGCTCACCGCTTCGGCCAGCGCGGCCTCGTCCACCAGGCCGCCGCGGGCGGCGTTGACGATGATGACGCCCGGCTTGGTCTTCGCCAGCGCCTCCTTACCGATCAGCCCCGCCGTCTCGGGCGTCTTCGGCAGGTGCACCGAGATGAAGTCGGCGCGGCCGAGGAGGTCGTCGAGGGGCAGCAGTTCGATGCCCAGCTGAGCGGCCCGGGCCGGCGAGACGTACGGATCGTAGGCGACGAGGTGGGTGCCGAAGGCCGTCAACCGTTGAGCGACCAACTGCCCGATCCGGCCCAGCCCCACCACCCCGACCGTCTTGCCGAAAATCTCGGTGCCGTTGAACGATGACCGCTTCCAGGCGTGCTCGCGCAGCGAGGCGTCGGCCGCCGGGATCTGCCGGGCAGCGGCCAAGAGCAGCGCCAACGCGTGCTCGGCGGCGCTGTGGATGTTGGAGGTGGGGGCGTTGACCACCAGCACGCCGCGCTCAGTCGCGGCGGGCACGTCGACGTTGTCCAGCCCGACCCCGGCGCGGGCGACGATCTTCAGCTTGGGCGCGGCGGCCAGCACCTCGGCGTCGACGGTGGTGGCCGAGCGCACCAGCAGCGCGTCGGCCTCGCCCACCGCGGCCAGCAGCTTTTCCCGGTCCGGCCCGTCTACCCAGCGCACCTCGACCTGGTCTCCCAGGGCGGCGACAGTCGATTGGGCGAGTTTGTCGGCGATCAATACAACAGGCAGATTCACCCGGCCAGCCTAACGGCTGCCTTCGACGGCCATCGACGGGCTCACCACTGCCGTCACCTGCGCCGACACGCGCTTGGGGAGCGCGTCATCGCGGTCCTAGGATGCGCTCGTGACCAAACTCGCGATCATCTACTACTCGGCCACCGGTCATGGCACCGCGATGGCGCAACGCGTGGCCACCGCGGCCGAGTCGGCGGGCGCCGAAGTCCGCCTGCGTCACGTCGCCGAAACCCGCGACCCCGAGTCGTTTGCCCAGAACCCGGCCTGGACTGCGAATTACCAAGCGACCAAGGATCTTCCGGCCGCGACCGGCGAGGACATCGTCTGGGCCGACGCGGTGATCTTCGGTTCGCCGACCCGCTTCGGCTCTCCCGCTGCGCAATTGCGCAATTTCCTGGACTCGCTGGGCGGGCTGTGGGCCGAGGGCAAACTCGCGGACAAGGTGTACGCGGCTTTCACGTCTTCCAACACCGTGCACGGCGGTCAGGAGACCACGCTGCTGTCGCTCTACATCACGCTGATGCATTTCGGCGGCATCATCGTCCCGCCTGGATACACCGACCCGCTGAAGTTCGTCGACGGCAATCCGTATGGGGTGAGCCTGGTCTCCACCCACGACAACATCAACAAATGCGACGAGGCCACCGAGAACGCCCTGGATCACCTGGCCCGGCGCGTGGTGGCAATCGCCGGTCGGCTCGCGTCGCCCAGCGTCACGCCAGAGTGACTGCGGTGACCGAGCGCCACTCTGGCGCGACGCTGGCGGCTACGCCGTCTCGGTGATGGGCCGGTCGACCCAGCTCATCAGGTCGCGCAGCTTCTTGCCGGTCACCTCGATGGGGTGCTCGGCGTTCTCCTTGCGCAGCTGCTCGAGTTGCTTGTTGCCGCCCTCGACGTTGGCGACCAGCTTCTTGGTGAAGGTGCCGTCCTGGATGTCGCGCAAGATCTCTCGCATCCGCTCCTTGGTGCCGGCGTCGATGACCCGTGGGCCCGACAGATACCCGCCGAACTCGGCGGTGTCGGACACCGAATAGTTCATCCGGGCGATGCCGCCCTCATACATCAGGTCGACGATCAGCTTGAGCTCGTGCAGCACCTCGAAGTACGCCATCTCCGGCGGGTAGCCGGCCTCCACCATGACGTCGAAACCGGTCTTCACCAATTCCTCTGTGCCGCCGCACAACACGGCCTGCTCACCGAACAGGTCGGTTTCGGTCTCGTCCTTGAAGGTGGTCTTGATGACGCCGGCCCGCGTGCCGCCGATGGCCTTGGCGTAGGACAGCGCCAGCGCCTCGCCGTTGCCGGTCGGGTCCTGGTCGACCGCGATCAGGCAGGGGACGCCCTTGCCGTCGACGAACTGGCGGCGCACCAGGTGACCGGGCCCCTTCGGGGCCACCATCGCGACGGTGACGTCGGCGGGCGGCTTGATCAGACCGAAGTGGATGTTGAGGCCGTGCCCGAAGAACAGCGCGTCACCGGGCTTGAGGTTGGGCTCGATGTCGTTCTTGAAGATGTCCGCCTGCGCCGTGTCAGGCGCCAACAGCATGATGACGTCGGCCCACTTGGCCACCTCGGCGGGCGTGTCGACGTCCAGGCCCTGCTCCTCGACCTTGGCCCGCGATTTCGAACCCTCCTTGAGCCCGACGCGCACCTGCACACCGGAGTCGCGCAGGCTCAGCGAGTGCGCGTGCCCCTGGCTGCCGTAACCGATCACACCGACCTTGCGGCCCTGGATGATCGACAGGTCTGCGTCGTCGTCGTAGAACATTTCTAGTGCCACTGTTGAATATCTCCTTGTGTGTTACTTGGCCGTGGCGATGCCGCGCGGACCGCGGGACAACGACACCACTCCCGATTGGACTATCTCGCGGATGCCGAACGGTTCCAGCACCCGCAGCAGCGCCTCGATCTTGCCGCGATCACCGGTCGCCTCGATGGTCAGCGCCTCCGGCGATACGTCAATCACCTTGGCGCGGAACAGGTTCACCGCTTCGATCACCTGACTGCGGCTGCCCGCGTCGGCGCGGACCTTGATCAACGCCAATTCCCGTGACACCGCGGCCCCGTCGTCCAGCTCGACGATCTTGATGACGTTGATCAGCTTGTTCAGCTGCTTGGTGATCTGCTCGAGCGGGGTCTCCTCCGCGCTGACCACAATGGTCATGCGCGACATGTCCTTCTGCTCGGT
Source organism: Mycobacterium sp. 852002-53434_SCH5985345 (assembly GCF_001667155.1). Classification (NCBI taxonomy): domain Bacteria; kingdom Bacillati; phylum Actinomycetota; class Actinomycetes; order Mycobacteriales; family Mycobacteriaceae; genus Mycobacterium; species Mycobacterium sp. 852002-53434_SCH5985345. Next base: position 171,767 of record NZ_LZIE01000053.1, on the reverse strand, counting down.
GGCGCCGACGGCCAGCGACTCGATGTTGAAACCGCGCCGGGAGAACAGCGCCGCCACGCGGGCGAGCACACCGGGTTTGTCCTCCACCAACACCGACAGCGTGTGCGTGTGCATCAGGCGTGCCCTTCGCTCTCGTCGTCGAACAGCGGGCGAATGCCGCGGGCGGCCTGGATCTCGTCGTTGCTGGTGCCGGCGGCCACCATCGGCCACACCTGCGCGTCCGCGCCGACGATGAAGTCGATCACCACGGGACGGTCGGTGATCGCCCGAGCCGCATTGATCACGTCTTCGACGTCTTCCTCACGCTCGCAACGCAATCCGACACATCCCAACGCCTCCGCCAGCTTGACGAAGTCCGGGATGCGATGCGAATGCGTGGCCAGGTCCGTCTGCGAATACCGCTCCTCGTAGAACAGCGTCTGCCACTGGCGCACCATGCCCAGGTTGCCGTTGTTGATCAGCGCCACCTTGATCGGCACGCCCTCGATGGCGCAGGTCGCCAACTCCTGGTTGGTCATCTGGAAGCAGCCGTCGCCGTCGATGGCCCACACCTCGGTCTCCGGGCGAGCCATCTTGGCCCCCATGGCCGCCGGAATGGCGAACCCCATGGTGCCCAGCCCACCGGAGTTGATCCAGGTGCGCGGGTTCTCGTACGTGATGAACTGCGCCGCCCACATCTGGTGCTGGCCCACCCCGGCGACATACACCGCGTCCGGGCCGGCGATCTGACCCAGCTTCTCGATGACGTATTCCGGGCCCAGGCTGCCGTCGCTCTGCGGGTCGTAGCTCAGCGGGTAGGTGGACTGAACGCTGTCCAGATAGGCCCACCATTCCGTCATGTCGACGTTGCCGGGGATGTCGTAGTGCCGCAGCATCGCGATCAGGTCGGTGATGACCGCTTTGACGTCGCCGACGATCGGCACGTCGGCATGGCGGTTCTTGCCGATCTCGGCCGGGTCGATGTCGGCGTGGATGACCTTGGCCTCCGGCGCGAAGGTGTCGAGCTTGCCGGTCACCCGGTCGTCGAAGCGGGTGCCCAGGGCGATCAGCAGGTCGCTGCGCTGCAGCGCCGCCACCGCGGCGACCGTGCCGTGCATGCCGGGCATGCCCATGTGCTGTCGGTGGCTGTCGGGGAACGCCCCGCGCGCCATCAGGGTGGTGACCACCGGGATGCCGGTCAGCTCGGCCAGCTCGCGCAGCTGCTCGGTCGCCTCGCCGCGGATGACGCCACCGCCGACGTACAGCACGGGCTTGCGGGCGTCCGCGATCAGCTTGGCGGCCTCGCGGATCTGCCGGTTGTGTGGCTTGGTGTTCGGCTTGTAGCCGGGCAGGTCCATGCGCGGCGGCCAGCTGAACGTGCACTGCCCCTGCAGCACGTCTTTGGGGATGTCGACGAGCACCGCGCCAGGACGGCCCGAGGCGGCGATGTGGAAGGCCTCGGCCATCACCTGGGGGATCTCATCGCCCGAGCGGACCAGGAAGTTGTGCTTGGTGATCGGCATCGTGATGCCCGAGATGTCGGCTTCCTGGAAGGCATCGGTGCCGATCAGGGTGCGACCGACCTGGCCGGTAATCGCGACCACGGGCACCGAGTCCATTTGGGCGTCGGCCAGCGGCGTGACGAGATTGGTGGCGCCGGGGCCCGACGTGGCCATCATGACGCCGACCTTGCCGGTGGCGTGCGCGTAGCCGCTGGCGGCGTGGCCGGCGCCCTGCTCGTGGCGAACCAGCACGTGGCGCAGCTTTTTCGAGTCGAACAGCGGGTCGTAAACCGGCAATACGGCACCACCGGGAATCCCGAAGATGACCTCGACGCCGAGCTCCTCCAGCGACCGGATCACCGACTGGGCACCGGTAAGTTTCTCGGGCCCAACACGTTTCGGCTTTTTGGTGGGGGCGGCGGCAGGGGTTTCCGCCGCGTCGGAGGCGACGTCGGCGGCACGCTGTGGCTGTGTGGCGTGCTGCCTGGTGGGTGCGCTCACTGTCTTTGTTCCTTATTCACTCTGGGAGTTTCGCTGGGGGCAACAAAAAACCCCCGACAGCTCATCTGCTGCACGAGGGTTGCGCGTTGGTCTGGATAGCTTCAAATGCCGAAGAGGCTAGTCAGGCACCAACGCGCCGACTAATTACTACGAGCATCCCGGGCTGTCCGGCGGTATCCATAACGTCCGACGGTAGCCTTCGCACAGCTCAGCCGTCAAATCCGCTACGGTCCGCTCGCGCGGCGATCCGGTGTCCCGTGCCGGGTGAAATGATGGTCGGGTGGCTACCGGTTCGTCTTCCCACACGCCCGTGGTGATCAAGCTCTCCCCCATCGCGCACCTGGCCGTCGGGTTCTTGACCCTGGGGTTGCTGATACCGGTGATGCTGTGGCCGCTGTCCGTGCCGCTGCTGGTGATCCCCGTGCTGCTGTCGGCACTGATCGTCCGGCTACGCACCGTCGCCGACGACCGGGGCGTGACGGTCCGCACGCTGCTGGGCAGCCAGACGGTGCAGTGGGATGACATCGACGGGCTGCGCTTCCATCGGGGCTCCTGGGCACGCGCGCACCTCAAGAGCGGCGCGGATTTGCGGTTGCCCGCCGTGACGTTCGCGACCCTGCCCCAGCTGACCGAGGCCAGCTCCGGGCGCGTGCCCAACCCCTATCAGTGAGGGGTCAGGCGATCGGGTTGACCCCGTTGAGCAGCACCCACACCGCGATGCCGGCGGCGATGCCCACCAGCAGCGCGACGAACGACCCGATGAACGGGCGATGGGCCCAGCCCCGCCGCGCGTCGAGGCCGTAACGTCCGGGCCCGCACAGGATGACCGCGACGGCCAAGACGATCAGGGTGATCTGGTATTCGTGCCCGTCCGGCAGGAAGTACGTGAAGGTGTGCGGATGCGGGCGCGCCGTGATGGTGGCCAGCATGCCGTTGATCAGAAAGGCCAGCGCACCGGCCGCGGCCAGCGGGGTGAAGAGCCCCAGCACCAGCAGCACACCGGCGACGAGCTCGCCGCCCGCGCTGACGTAGGCGAGGATGTCGGCGTGCTGGTAGCCGACGTCGGACAGTGAGTTCTTGAACCCGCCGACTCCGGAGCCGCCCCACCAGCCGAACAGCTTCTGCAGACCGTGGGCGGCCAACACGACTCCGAGGCCGACCCTCAGTATCAGCAAACCCAGATGCTGGGTGCCGCGCCGACCGACGTCGTGCAGCCGGTCGTGGTGTTCGTCCGCGTCGATCTCGGTCGGTTCGGCGGCCGCGTGCCGGGCGGATTGCCCCTGGACGTAGGGCAGGGGTTCCTGCTGTTCGAGCAAGTTGTAACTCGTCGCCCTGGGGCCCACGCCGGCGTGGTCGCCCATGTAGGGGATGACGGTGGTGGTTCCAGTGGAGGGGTTGAAGTCGCCGGGGTAACCGACGGGCGTCAGATCATCTTCGGGGTCAACCACACGCGCCGTCGCGGGGCGTCCCGGGGTTGGCTCCGGGGATTCGCCGGGCCGCTGCCAATGTCCGTCATTCGGTTGACTGGTCACGCGTGACAGGGTAAGGGCATTTGGCGCTGAATTGGGGATTTGAGCGGCGCTTTCGCCAGGCAATCGATGGTTTGCCCGCCAAAGTGGCGCGGATTGGGCCGAAATTAGCCCGCTCGCGGCTCCAGCGGGCACCAAACCCCACATTTCGGCCCCCTGGGGCGGCCGTTGGCCGGCGCCAAAAGTGGTCGGATCGTGTGGCGCCGGGCGGGCAGCCCCAGGCATGTGGCGGCGGCGGGCGCACTATCCGTAGCCTGTCGGTCATGCGACTACGGCACTCGGTTCGGTGCGGGTTTGCCGCGCTTTGCGCGGTGGTGCTGGTCGCGAGCGGCTGCGCGCGGTTCAACGACGCCCAGTCGCAGCCTTTCACCACCAACCCGGAACTCAAGCCGCAACCCAGCTCGACGCCTCCCCCACCGCCGCCGCTGCCGCCGACGCCGTTCCCCAAGGCTTGCCCGGCTCCCGGCGTGATGCAGGGCTGCCTGGAGAGCACCAGCGGACTGATCATGGGGCCCGACAGCAAAACCGCGCTGGTCGCCGAGCGCACCACCGGCGCCGTCAAGGAGATCTCGGTCAGCGCCGAGCCGAAGGTGAAGATGGTCATCCCGGTCGACCCGTCCGGCGACGGCGGCTTGATGGACATCGTGCTGTCCCCGACCTATGCGCAAGACCGGCTGATGTACGCCTACATCAGCACGCCCACGGACAATCGGGTGATCCGGGTGGCCGATGGCGACATCCCCAAGGACATCCTCACCGGGATCCCCAAGGGGGCGACCGGCAATACCGGCGCGCTGATCTTTACCAGCCCCACCACGTTGGTGGTGCTGACGGGTGACGCCGGTAATCCGGCCGCCGCATCTGACCCGAAATCGCTGGCGGGCAAGGTCCTTCGCATCGAGCAGCCGACCACCATCGGTCAGGCGCCGCCCACGACGGCGCTGTCGGGCGTCGGCTCCGGTGGCGGCTTGTGCGTCGATCCGGTGGACGGCTCGTTGTACGTGGCCGACCGCACGCCGACGGCGGATCGGTTGCAGCGAATCACCAAGGCTTCCGAGGTCTCCACGGTGTGGACGTGGCCGGACAAACCCGGCGTGGCCGGCTGCGCGGCGATGGACGGGACCGTGCTGGTCAACCTGATCAACACCAAACTGACGGTGGCGGTGCGGCTGGCGCCGGCGACGGGTGCGGTCACCGGCGAACCCGACGTGGTGCGCAAGGACACCCATGCCCACGCGTGGGCGCTGCGGATGTCACCGGACGGAAACGTCTGGGGCGCAACGGTCAACAAGACCGCCGGGGATGCCGAGAAGCTCGACGACGTGGTGTTCCCGTTGTTCCCGCAGGGCGGCGGATTCCCCCGCAACAACGACGACAAGACCTAGCGGACGCTGCGAGAGCTCTCGTCAGCTCTGCCCGCAGGCGGCCAGCACCAGTTCGCGCACCCGGGCCGCGTCGGCCTGCCCCCGCGTGGCTTTCATCACCGCGCCGACGATCGCCCCCGCCGCCGCCACCTTGCCGCCGCGGATCTTTTCCGCCACATCGGGATTGGCTGCCAGCGCCTCGTCGACCGCGGCCTGGGTCACCGAATCGTCACGCACCAGCTCGAGGCCGCGGGATGTCATCACCTGCTCGGGTTCGCCCTCGCCGGCCAACACCCCCTCCACGACCTGGCGGGCCAGCTTGTTGGACAGCTTGCCCTCGTCGACGAGTGCGATCACCGCGGCGACCTGGGCTGGGGTGATCGCCAGTTCGTCGAGGCCGATGTTCGCTTCGTTGGCCTTCTGCACCAGGAAGTTTCCCCACCAGGCGCGCGCCTGCTCGCTGGCCGCGCCGTGCTTGACGGTCTCGATGACCAGTTCCACGGCGCCGGCGTTGACCAGATCGCGCATCACCTCGTCGGAAACGCCCCACTCCTGCTGAATCCTCTTGCGGCTCAGCCACGGGAGCTCCGGGATCGTCTGGCGTAGCCGCTCGACCAACTCGCGGCTGGGCGCGACCGGTTCCAGGTCGGGCTCGGGGAAGTAGCGGTAGTCCTGGGCCGTCTCCTTGGCGCGGCCCGGGCTGGTGTACCCCGCCTCGTGAAAGTGCCTCGTCTCCTGGATGATCCGGCCGCCGGATGCGAGGACGGCGGCCTGCCGTTGCATCTCGTAACGCACCGCCACCTCAACGCTTTTCAGCGAGTTGACGTTCTTGGTCTCGGTGCGCGTCCCGAACTCGGTCGTTCCGGTCGGCATCAGCGACACGTTGGAATCGCAACGCATCGAACCCTGGTCCATCCGAACATCGGATACGCCCAAGGCCCGCAACAGGTCTCGCAACGCCGTGACATAGGCACGGGCGATCTGCGGCGCCCGGGCACCGGTACCGACGATGGGCTTGGTCACGATCTCGATCAGCGGTACCCCGGCACGGTTGTAGTCGAGCAGCGACGTGGTGGCGCCGTGGATCCGGCCGGTCTCACTGCCCAGGTGGGTCAGCTTGCCGGTGTCTTCCTCCATGTGCGCGCGCTCGATCTCGACCCGCCAGGTGGTGCCGTCGTCCAACGGCGCTTCGAGGTAGCCGTTGATGGCGATCGGCTCGTCGTACTGGGAGATCTGGTAGTTCTTCGGCATGTCCGGGTAGAAGTAGTTCTTCCGCGCGAAGCGGCACCAGGGCACGATCTCGCAGTTCAGCGCCAGCCCGATCCGGATGGCCGATTCCACCGCCGTGCGGTTGAGTACCGGCAGCGATCCGGGCAGGCCGAGGCATACAGGACATACCTGGGTGTTGGGTTCGGCGCCGAAAGCGGTGGAGCAGCCGCAGAACATCTTGGTGACGGTCGACAGCTCGACGTGCACCTCGAGGCCGAGTACCGGGTCGAAGCGCGCGATGACGTCGTCGTAGTCCATGAGATCGGCGCTGGCAGCAACACTCATGCCGTCGATCGTAGTGGTGACCGCGAGCGCGGCGGAGCCGGGCGAAGCGGGTCACCACCATCAGGCGTAGTGGTGACCGCGAGCGCGGCGGAGCCGGGCGAAGACCGCGAGCGCGGCGGTGGGGGCACCTCCCGCTTGCGGGGGACCGGGCGAACTCAGGGCCAGTGCGGCGAGCGCGGCACCGGGAACCGATTGCGCTCCTCACCCCTGCCGGGGAACATGTCGGCCAGCACGGCCGCCATCTCCAGGTAACTGCGCCGGCTTTCCTTGCTCAGCCGATCCAGCTCGATCTGTTTGCCCTCGTGTATGTGGCGATCGAACGGCAGCACCACCGTCGCGGCGACGCGTGCGGACAATCGCTCGAGTTCCTTGGCGGCCAGCAGCTCTACCTTGGCCGGCTCGACGTGGTTGATCGCCAGTATCGTCGACCGCACCAGCGCTTGATATCCGTTGTTGCCCAACCAATCCAGCGTGGTCGCCGTCTTGCGTATCGCATCGATCGAAGTGCTGGTCACCACGACCAGCGCCCGCGCCTCGGGCAGGACCGCGTCCATCACACCGGAATTGAGGGCCTTGGCGCAGTCCACCAGCACCACCGAATAGTGATTTCGCAGCAGCGAAAACGCTTTCACCACATGGTGACGCTCGAGCCGCCAGTCGGTGTGCGCATAGTCGGGCAATCCGAGCACTTCCAGGCCGAAATTGTTCATGTAGGTGTGCGCCCGGACATCCGCATAATTCGTGATCGCCCCGTCGGCGAGCAGGTCGGCCATGTTCAGGGAGTTAGGACGGCCATGCCGCTCCACCAAATCCCCGGCGTCGATGTCGACGGCGATGATCCGGTCGTGGCGCACATCGGCGAACGTGGACCCCAGCGCCTCCACCACCGAGGTCTTGCCGGCGCCGCCTTTGAGGTTGAGGACGGCGATGGGAAATGCGCCGCCCACGACCGCGCGAATGCGGTTCCGCAGGTCCTCTTTGTACTGCGAGTCCTTGCCGGGGCCCAGATCAACGCCGGTCAGGCGATGGACCACCTTGCGCCAGTTGAACCGCGCGGAGCCCTCGTGTCCCCGCTGGTCGAGTCCGTCCAGCGCCGTCCCGCCCGGAAGTCGCGCCGGCCGCGGCGGCGCGGGGACGCGCGCGGGCCGGGCGGGCGGGGGCGCCTGGAACGGCGGACGGCGGATGGACGGATCGGAGCGATGGGCCTGCGGCACCGTGGCCGCCGCCGGATCGCCGTCGACGCGCCGAGGTGGTTGCGGCGGATTGAGCGGCGGGGCCGGGGGCCCCGCCGACGCCGCGGGATGCTGAACGACTCCGCGAACCGAACCGCGGTTGCTCACATCCCCGGTATAACCCCTGAGGACCAGTCCGGAAACCACCAATTTGCGCCGACGGGTCCTAAGCTGGTCCATCGCCGGGCAAATTCAGGCCGGCGTCAGCTCGAAGCCACCCAACGTTTGCCGAACCGGCCGGGATCACCCGAAGAAGGCGGCGGCGTCGTCGTAGCGACTTTCCGGCACCAGTTTGAGCTGGCGGACCGCGTCGGCCAGCGCCACCCGGCCGATGTCCTGCCCCCGAAGCGACACCATCTGGCCGTATTCGCCCGCGTGCGCGGCGTCGGCGGCGTTGACGCCGAACCTGGTGGCCAATACCCGGTCGTAGGCCGTGGGCGTCCCGCCGCGCTGAACATGGCCCAACACGGTCACCCGGACGTCCTTATTGATCCGCTTCTCCACTTCGGCGCCCAGCTGGGCCGCGACGCCGGTGAACTTCTCGTGGCCGAACTCGTCAATTCCGCCTTCGCGCAACGAGATCGAGCCGGGGACGGGTTTGGCACCCTCGGCGACGACGCAGATGAAGTGCGCATCCCCGCGCTGGAAGCGGCGTTTGACCAGCCGGCACACCTCCTCGACGTCGAAGGGCTGTTCGGGAATCAGCGTCATGTGCGCGCCGGAAGCCAGCCCGGCGTTCAGCGCGATCCAGCCGGCGTGCCTGCCCATCACCTCCACCAGCATCACCCGCTGGTGGGATTCGGCGGTGCTGTGCAGGCGGTCGATGGCCTCGGTGGCGACCGTCAGCGCGGTGTCGTGGCCGAAAGTGACGTCGGTGCAATCGATGTCGTTGTCGATCGTCTTCGGCACCCCGACAACGGGCACGTTCTCGTCGGACAGCCAGTGGGCGGCCGTCAGGGTGCCCTCGCCGCCGATCGGGATGAGGACGTCGATGCCGTTGTCGTCCAGCGTCTGCTTGATCTGGTCGAGCCCGGCCCGCAACTTGTCGGGATGCACCCGGGCGGTCCCCAGCATCGTGCCGCCCTTGGCCAACAGCCGGTCATTGCGATCGTCGTTCTGCAGTTGTATGCGCCGGTTTTCCAGCAACCCGCGCCACCCGTCCTGGAAGCCGACCACCGACGAGCCGTACCGGGCATCGCAGGTGCGCACCACCGCCCGAATGACGGCATTCAGCCCCGGGCAGTCGCCGCCTCCGGTGAGAACTCCGATCCGCATGCCCTCATCTTGCCCTGCCCGACACTCGCACGGCGACGAAAGGTCAGATGGCGGACGGCAGCGGGCCGCGGGCGGCCTCGTAGGCGGCACCCACCCGGTACAGGCGGTCATCGGCCAGCGTCGGCGCCATGATCTGCAGCCCGACGGGCAGGCCGTCGTCGGGCGACAACCCCGACGGCACCGACATGCCGCAGTGCCCGGCCAGATTCAGCGGCAGCGTGCACAGGTCGAACAGGTACATCGCCAGCGGATCGTCGACCTTCTCGCCGAGCGCGAAGGCGGTGGTCGGGGTCGCGGGCGACACGACCACGTCGACGGACTCGTACGCCTTGTCGAGGTCGCGGGCGATCAGCGTGCGCACCTTCTGCGCCTGGTTGTAATAGGCGTCGTAGTAACCGGCCGACAGCGCGTAGGTGCCGATCATGATGCGCCGCTTGACTTCCGGCCCGAAACCGGCGGCCCGGGTCAGCGCCATCACTTCCTCGGCGCTGTGCGTCCCGTCGTCACCGACGCGCAGGCCGTAGCGCATCGCGTCGAAGCGGGCCAGGTTGCTCGACACCTCCGACGGCAAGATCAGGTAGTAGGCGGCCAGCGCGTATTCGAAGTGCGGGCAGTCGACTTCGCTCACCTCGGCGCCCAGTTCGGTCAGCTGACCGACGGCCGCCTCGAAGGAGGCCAGCACTCCCGGCTGGTAGCCGTCGCCGCGCAGCTGCTTCACGACCCCGACGCGCACGCCCTTGAGGTCACCGGCCGCGCCCGCCTTGGCGCCCCCGACGACATCGGGCACCGCGGCGTCGACGGACGTGGAATCGCGGGGGTCGTGCCCGGCGATCACCTGGTGCAGCAGTGCGGTGTCCAGCACCGTGCGCGCGCACGGGCCGCCCTGATCCAACGACGAAGCGCACGCCACCAACCCGTAGCGCGACACCGTGCCGTAGGTGGGTTTGACGCCGACCGTCGCCGTCAGCGCCGCCGGCTGCCGAATCGAGCCGCCGGTGTCGGATCCGATGGCCAGCGGCGCCTGGAATGCGGCCAACGCCGCCGCGCTGCCGCCGCCGGACCCGCCGGGCACCCGGTCGAGGTTCCACGGGTTGCGGGTGGGCCCGTAGGCGGAGTTCTCCGTCGACGAGCCCATCGCGAATTCGTCCATGTTGGTCTTGCCGAGGATCGGGATGCCGGCGGCACGCAACCGCATGGTGACGGTGGCGTCGTAGGGGGACCGCCAGCCTTCGAGGATCTTGGAGCCGCAGGTGGTGGGCATGTCGACGGTGGTGAAGACGTCCTTGAGCGCCAGCGGCACCCCGGCCAGCGGCGACGGCAGGCGCTCCCCCGCGGCCACCGCCGCGTCGACCACGGCCGCCGCGGAAAGCGCCTCGTCGGCGGCCACGTGCAGGAAGGCGCGATACCGGTCGTCGGTCGCGGCGATCTGGTCCAGGCACGCCTGGGTGACCTCGACCGACGACAGTTCCTTGGCGGCGATCCGGGCGGCCAGGGTCGCGGCGTCGGCTCGGATGACGTCGTTCACTCGCTGTCTCCCAGGATCTGCGGCACGGCGAAGCGGCCATCGGCGGCCTCGGGCGCCTCGGCCAGCGCCTCCTGCTGGGTCAGGCAGGGGGTCGGCTCGTCCGGGCGGGTGACGTTGACGTCCTTGAGCGGATTGCCGGTCGCTTCGACGCCGGTGACGTCGACCGCCTGCACCTGGCTGACATGGGTCAGGATGGCGTCGAGCTGGCCGGCGAAGCTGTCGAGCTCGCTATCGGTCAGCGCCAACCGGGACAGCCGGGCCAGGTGCGCCACCTCGTCGCGGGAGATCTGAGACACGACAGGAAAGCCTAGCCGCGAGTGTGCGGGCGGGTTCAGGCCCGTTGGTTCTGCGCGAAAATGCAGTCCACGCATCGCTGTGTAACAGTGTTGGCCGTGCCGTCGTATCTGTTGCGCATCGAGTTGGTCGACCGCCCGGGCAGCCTGGGCTCGCTGGCCGTGGCGCTCGGTTCGGTGGGCGCCGACATCCTGTCGCTCGACGTGGTCGAGCGCAGCTCGGGCTATGCCATCGACGACCTGGTGATCGAGTTGCCGCTGGGGGCGATGCCGGACACGCTGATCACCGCCGCGGAGTCGCTTTCCGGCGTCCGGGTGGAGAGCGTGCGCCCGCACACCGGGTTGTTGGAAGCCCATCGCGAGCTCGAGCTGCTCGACCACGTCGCGGCCGCGGGCGACAAGGCGTCGCGGCTACAGGTGCTGGCCAACGAGGCGCCCAGGGTGCTGCGCGTCAGTTGGTGCACCGTGCTGCGCGGCACGGGCGATAAGCTGCAGCGCCTGGCCTTCAGCCCGGGCACACCGGAGACGCCGGCGGATTCCGCCCCGTGGCTGCCCATCGAACGGGCCGCGACGCTGGACAGCACGGGCGAGTGGGTGCCACAGTCGTGGCGCGACATGGACACCACGATGGTCGCCGCCCCGCTGGGCGATCCGCATACGGCCGTCGTGCTCGGCCGCCCGGGCCCGGAATTCCGGCCGTCGGAGGTGGCTCGCCTGGGCTATCTGGCCGGGATCGTCGCCACCATGCTGCGCTGAACGCCAGCTATGCGGGCACCGGGTCCAGCAGGCTGTTGTAGATGGCGATGATCTTCTCCGTTTGCACGGATTGACGGCCGCTGTCGCGGTGTTCGGTGGCGACGCCGGACATTTCCCGCAATCGGTCGCGGTCCGAGGCGAGCGCACGAATCGCCGCCGCCAGTGCGGACGGGGACGGGTCAGCGGCGAGGATGCCCCCGCCTTCCGGAACGGTTTCGCTCAGCGCGGGGTCGCAGTAGATGACGGGCGACGACATGGCCACCGCTTCCAGGAGGACGAGCCCCTGGGTGTCGAAATCATAGGACGTGAACAGCAGCGCATCGCTCGATCCCATCGCGACCAGGCAGGCTTCGCGGTCGACCCGGCCGTGCAGGCGGATTCGGTCAGAGAGTCCGGCCGAGTGGATGAGTTTCCTCATCGACGCCTCGAGGTGACCCTGGCCGTAGATGTCGAGTGTGCAGTTGTCGACCTGGGCGACGGCCTCGATCGCTTCGAGAGCCCGCTTCTCCGACGATAGGCGCCCACACCACACGAGTCGGAGCGGCTCGTCGTCCGACAAGGCGCCGACCACGGCCGTCCGGGCCCGGTCGACGACGTCATCGTCAAAGCCGTTGGAAATCGCCGATATTGGACGGGTCACCCCGCGTTTGGCCAGCGACCGCGCGAAATGCCGCGTCGGTGTGATCTGGTGGTCCACGGCTTGTGCGTTCGCCACCATGAACCGCCACGCCAGTCGCGAAGCCGCACTTTCCTTTTCGGGGGTCAGGTGGAATTCCTGCGCGAGGTACCGCTTCTGCACCTGACTGACCAATATCGCCAGGAACAGCGGGGCCGGGGTGGCTTGCTCGAAATACGTGTCGTAGCGAGTGTGTTTGGTCTGAACCACCGGAATGCCGTGGCGGCGAGCGGCTTCCACCCCGGCTATCGCCACACCCAAGTCACCCTGGGTGTGCACGATATCGATGGGTCCCCGGCTGCCGAACGCCTCGTCGATGATCGCGCGATTCGCCTTGGAGGGCCACACCAGAACAAAGTCCTCATGCCTGCCCAATTTGCGCATGATCGGGTCGATGACGGGCACCGGCTTCAATTCGACGACGCAGGGGTCCGGATCGACCGCGCCGGGCATCGGTGCCGTGAAGACCGTGACCCGGTGCCCACACTGCTCGAGCGCACGACGCTGGGTGGCCACCGAAACCTGCGTCCCCCCGAGGCCGTCGGGATGGAGATCGGTGAACAGTGCGACATGCATGGGAGAACCTCGCGAAGAGTTGAGTCGGGTGACGGTTGCCCATCGGATTTGGTCGGCAACCTACGATCGCCCCGCCCGCTCTGCCACGAGGGAGACCAAGCGGTCGTCGGACGCATCCTACTGACCGGCCCGGCGCCCCGCGCGGGGTGTGGCGGCGCGGCGGTTGCGACCGGGCTAAATCAGTGCGCCTGCGAGTTCGATCCCGCCAGCACCGCATGATCGTCGTCGTCCCACAGCAGCAGCTGCCGGACCGCCGGCCGCGAACCGTAAGGCCGCAGCATGGTGCTCGCCGGGCGCGGCCGCACCCGCTGCGGCCACCAGAACCACCGCCCGAGGATTTTTGCGACAGAGGGCGTCATGAACGAGCGCACGATCAGCGTGTCGAACAGCAAGCCGAGACCGATCGTCGTGCCGATCTGACCGAGAACCTGAAAACCGCTGAACACGAACGCACACATGGTCACGGCGAAGACGATGCCCGCCGAGGTGACCACCGACCCGGAGCCGGCCATCGCGCGGATGATGCCGGTGTTCAGGCCGGCATGAATTTCTTCCTTGAACCGCGAGATCAACAGCAGGTTGTAGTCGGATCCGACCGCCAGCAGCAGGATCACGGCAAGCGCGAGCACGACCCAATACAACTGGATGCCGAAGAGGTACTGCCACACCAGAACCGACAACCCGAACGAGGCGCCCAGCGACAGGGCGACGGTGCCCACGATGACGAGCGCGGCGATCAGACTGCGCGTGATGATCATCATGATCAACAGGATGAGACTCAGCGCGGCGAACGCCACGATCATCAGGTCGTACTTGGCGCCATCCTGGATGTCCTTGTACGTCGAGGCGGTCCCACCGAGATAGATCCCCGCGCCCGCCATCGGCGTGCCCTTCAGGGCCTCGCGCGCGGCCTTGGCCATCGGATCGATGTGCGAAATGCCCTCGGGCGTCGCGGGATCGCCTTCATGCGTGACGATCATGCGCGCGGCCTTACCGTCGGGTGACAGGAACAGTTTCAGCCCGCGCTTGAAATCGGGGTTGTTGAAAACGTCGGGCGGCAGGTAGAAGGTGTCGTCGTTCTTGGCGGCGTCGAAGGCCCGCCCCAACGCCGTCGCATTGTCGATCGCGGCCGCGGTCTGCGCGTAAATGCCGGACAGCGTCGCGTAATTGGCCAACGTCAGATCGCGGTTGGTCTGCTGGCTGTCGATCTGCGGAGGTATGAGCGCCACCAGTTTCGGCTGCAGCGCGTCGAGTTTGTCGAGCGAAGCCGTGAGGCCTTCGAACTTTTCGGTGAGTTGGTCAATGCCGTCGAGCGCGTCGAAGAGTGATCGGAAAGCAAAGCAGATCGGAATGTCGAAGCAATGCCTTTCCCAGTAGAAGTAACTCCGCACCGGCCGGAAGAAATCGTCGAAGTTGGCGATCTTGTCGCGCAGATCCTGAATTGTGCCGAGAGTGTCGTGAAAGCTTTGAGTTTCGTCGTGGGTGGTGTTGGCCAACTGCTGCTGCAGCTCGTACTGCTGCCTGAGGATGTTGATGGTTTTGTTCAGTTCATTGGCCTGCTTGAGCGCATCCTCGGCCCGATCTCGTTGATAGGTCAGGTTTTCCTGCTGCGCCGCGCTGGAATTGCTGACCACGAACGCGAGCGAGCTGTGGACCAGTGGGGTGCCCAACGGACGGGTGATGGTCTGCACCTGCGCGACGCCGGGAACGTGAAATACCGCCTTGGCCACCTTGTCCAGGACGAGCATGCTTTCCGGGTTACGCATGTCGTGGTCGGTCTCGACCATGAGCAATTCGGGCTCGAGCCGGGCCCGCGAGAAATGCTTCTCGGCGGCGGTGTAGCCCACATTGGCCGGCGCGCTGGCGGGCATGTAGGGACGAGTGTCGTAACTGGTCTTGTATCCGGGCAAGGCGATCAGACCGACCAGGGCCAGCGCGCAGGCCGCGGCGAGAACGGCACCGGGCCAGCGCACGATGGCGGTGCCGATCCGCCGCCAGCCGCGAGTTCTGACCGCGCGCTTGGGGTCGAAGATGCCCACCCTGGCGCCCAGGGTGAGGATCGCAGGCCCCAGGGTGAGCGCGGCGCACAGTGCGACGAGGATGCCCAGCGCGGCCGGAATACCCAAACTCTGGAAGTAGGGCAGCCGGGTGAAGCCCAGACAGGCGACCGCGCCGGCGACGGTCAGCCCCGATCCCAGCACGATATGGGTCGTGCCGTGATACATGGTGTAGAAAGCTCTTTCGCGGTCTTCACCGGTTCCGCGCGCTTCCTGGTAGCGGCCCACGAAAAATATCGCGTAGTCGGTGCCCGCGGCAATCACTAAGAGCGTCAACAGATTCGTCGCATACGTCGACAACCCGATGACGCCGGCGTTCCCGAGAAACGCGACCAGGCCCCGCGCGGCCGACATCTCGATCAGGACCGTGGCGAGCACCAGCAGCGTGGTGAGCACCGAACGGTAGACGAAAAACAGCATCAGGGCGATCACGCCGACGGTGATCATGGTGACCTTCGCGGTTCCCTTGCTGCCGACGTCGAACTGGTCGGAGATCAGTGGCGCCGCGCCGGTCACGTAGGCCTTGACGCCGGGCGGCGGCTTCATGCGCTCGACGATGTCGCGCAGCGCCCCGACGCCCTCGTTCGCCAACGCCGAGCCCTGATTGCCCGCGAGGTTCACCTGAACGTAAGCGGCCTTGCCGTCGCTGCTCTGCGACCCCGCCGCGGTCAGGGTGTCGCCCCAGTAGTCCTGGACATGCTCGACGTGCTTTTTGTCCTGCTCGAGCCGGCGGATCATCTCGTCGTAGAAACGGTGCGCGTCCGCGCCGAGCGGCTTGTCGCCTTCCAGCACGATCATGGCCGAGCTGTCGGTGTCGAACTCGTGAAACTTTTCACCGATGCGCTTGATGGCCTTGAGCGACGGGGCGTCGGGCGAGTTCAGCGCCACATTGTGCGTCTTGCCAACCTCTTCCAACTGCGGCACCGCGATGTTGGTGATCGCGGCCAGCGCCACCCAGAACAGCAGGATGGGCAATGCGAGCCGGCGGATGGTGCGCGGGACGCGGGCCCGCGACTGTTCGTGGTTGCTCATCGGGAATTCATCCAGACTTGTCGAGGCAGAAGGTGTAGGCGTCGGCTTTGTCAACGGTGCGTTGGTCTTTCACTTCCCCGTTGACGGTGATGCGGCAGCCAAGACTGTCTCCGTTGCCCTGCGCCACGACGTTGCCGATGACCGCGGGCTCCGTCGTGGTGATCGTGAACGACCACGGCAACGGGGCGTCCTTGACTTGCTGCGGCTGGGCGTTGACATCAAGGTAGTTGATGGTCGCGGTTGCGCCGGGCCTGCCAAAGACCTCGAGCACCACCTGCTTGGGGTTGAACGGGACGATCTCGTTGGCCAGACCGCTGTCGGCCGAGGTGCTGCTCTGGGAGCCGAAGATTCCGTGCAGGCGATAGATGGCGAAGCCTGCGAGCACGACGACCAGCACCGCAACCATCACCATCCACCCGCGCTTGACGAGGGCTGCCAACGAAATCCCCTTCACCCGTTCACCTTTCGATCATCGGGCGACACCGTCACCCCCGAACCGACGGCGGCAGCCGGCGGGCCGGGCGTGATCGACAGGTATGACAGTACGGTACGGGACCGTACTGTACAAGAGACGCGAGCGTACACATTCCGTCTCGGCGGATTAACCCGCCGTTACGCGGTGGTTCTGGTCAGACCCGGGATGAGGAACCCGTCGACGAGCGCTTGCACGGTGCGGCGGGTGGGTGGCCGGCCGGGGATGATGGACCGGAAGATGAGGTAGCCCGGCAGCAGGTCCCAGAGTTCGTCGGTGATGACTTCCTCGCTGATCTCACCGCGGTCGACTGCCTGATGCAGCACATGCTGAATCAGCGCCTTGCGCTGCTTGAGGAATTGCTCCTGCAAAGCGTCGTTGAGCGCCGGGTGCCGCGACACCTCGACCATCACCGCGCGAATGGTGCTGGCGTGCTCGGCGCCGTGCTGACCGCACGTCTCCCCCAGGCTCAACAGATCGCCTCGCAAAGTGCCGGTGTTCGGCGGAAGCGCGACCTGGCGGACGCCTTCGATGAAGGCGGCCAGGACCAATTCCGCCTTCGAAGGCCACCGCCGGTACACCGTGGCCTTGCTGGCGTGGGCGGCACCGGCCACGGCTTCGACGGTCAGTTGGTCATAGCCGTGTTCCTGCAGCAGCCGCAGGGTCACGGCCAGTATCTCGGCCTCGCGGGGTGACCACGGCGATGCCTGCGTGCACTCCTCGACCGTCTGCGTCATAGCGCCCACGATAGGACCGCTTCGGCGATGCGGGCCACTTTATGACCGGATGATGTTGAGCGCCTGCTCGATGTCGGCGACCAAATCGTCGGTGTCTTCGATGCCCAGCGAGATGCGCGCGAACCCGTCGGGGACGTGATCGCCCCAGCGTGCGCGGCGGTCCACCGAGGTGTGGAGGCCACCAAAGCTGGTGGACGCGATGAGCAGCTCGCTGTTGTCGATGAGGGTGTGGACCGCGGCGGCGTCGGCCAATTCGGCCGAGACCAGACCGCCGAACCTGCGCATCTGCGCCATGGCCACGCGATGCGCCGGGTCCTCGGCCAACCCCGGGTAGCGGACCGCACGGACCGCAGGGTGGCGGGCCAACATCGTCGCCACCGCCCGGGCGTTCTGGCATTGACGCTCGAAGCGCAGACCGGCACTTGCCAGGCTGCGCAACAGCAGCCAAGCCTCGAACCCGCCCAGAATCGCACCGGCGAGCAGTCGTTGGCGCTCCGCGCCTGCGAGCAACTCGGGATCGTTGGTGGCCACGTAGCCGGCCACCAGGTCGCTGTGACCGGACAACGCCTTGGTGGCGCTGGCCACCACCGCGTCCGCCCCCAGCGACAGCGGCTGCTGACCCAACGGGGTGGCGGCGGTGTTGTCGACGATCAAGCGTGCACCGCGGCCACGGCAGACGGTGGCCAACCGGTGCAGATCGATCACATCCAACGCCGGGTTGGTGGGAGTTTCGGCCAGCACCACGTCGGCGGCCGCGGCAGCGTCATACATCTGCGGGCTCGACGCCTCGATGACGGTCACACCCGCGGGCACCAGGTCTTCCCTGGCCAAGCGGCGCACTTGGTAGTAGCCGTCGGCGGGCACCACCAGAGCCGATCCCGGCGTCGCCAGCGCCCGCAGCACGGCGCCGATGGCCGCCATACCCGAGCCGAACACCAGCGCACCGGTCGCCCCTTCCAGCTCGGCGAGCGCCGACTCCGCTTGCCGCCAGGTGGGATTCGAGCTGCGGCCGTAGCTGTCCGACGCGCCGGTTTCGTCGCCGGACAGGTGGTAGGCGGCGGCCAGCACCGCCTGCGGCGCCACCGGTTGCCCCGAAATCGCCTGTGGGCTGGCCGCTTTGAGGCTGCGGGTGGAATCGCCGTAGCGACCGCTCATCGGCCTAGTCCGCCGGTGTTTCCGGCGGGCCCTCGGCCAACAGCTTCCGGAAGCCGTCCTCGTCGAGGACCGGCACGCCCAGCTCGATCGCCTTGTCGTACTTGGATCCCGGTGCGTCCCCGGCGACGACGAAGTCGGTCTTCTTCGACACCGAACCGGCGGCCTTCCCCCCGCGCGCGATGATCGCTTCCTTGGCGTCGTCGCGCGAGAAACCGGCGAGCGAACCGGTGACGACAATCGTCAGCCCTTCCAGCGTGCGGGGCACGGTGGCGTCGCGTTCGTCGGCCATCCGCACACCGGCGGCCCGCCACTTGTCGACGATCGCGCGGTGCCAGTCGACGGTGAACCACTCGGTGAGCGCGGCGGCGATCGTCGGTCCGACACCCTCGACCGCGGCCAGCCGCTCGGTGGACGCCGCCATGATCGCGTCCAAATCACCGAACTCGGTGGCCAGCGCGCGCGCGGCCGTCGGCCCGACATGCCGGATCGACAGCGCCACCAGGACACGCCACAGCGCCACCGATTTGGCCTTTTCGAGGTTGTCGAGCAGCCGCCTGCCGTTGGCGGACAACGCGCCGGCCTTGGTCCGGAAAAGCTCGGTGCGCAACAGGTCTTCCTCGGTGAGGGTGAACAGGTCACCCTCGTCGGCGATCACCCCGGCCTTCAGCAGCGCGATGGCCGCCTCGTAGCCCAGCCCCTCGATGTCGAACGCTCCCCTGCCCGCGACGTGAAAGACGCGCTCGCGCAGCTGCGCCGGGCAGGACCGGGCATTGGGGCAGCGGATGTCGGCGTCGCCCTCCTTGGCGGGCGCCAGCGTGGTTCCGCATTCGGGACACGTTGTCGGCATGACGAACTCGCGCTCGGACCCGTCCCGGAGGTCGACGACGGGGCCGAGCACCTCCGGGATCACGTCGCCCGCCTTGCGGATCATCACCGTGTCGCCGATCAGCACCCCCTTGCGCTTGACCTCGGCGGCGTTGTGCAGGGTGGCCAGCCCCACGGTCGATCCGGCCACCTTCACCGGCGTCATGAACGCGAATGGCGTGACGCGCCCGGTGCGTCCGACGTTCACCCGGATGTCGAGCAGCTTGGTCTGTGCCTCCTGGGGTGGATACTTGTACGCCACCGCCCAGCGCGGCGCGCGCGACGTCGTTCCCAGCCGGCGCTGCAGCGCAAAGTCATCGACTTTGACCACCACGCCGTCGATTTCGTGGTCGATGTCATAGCGGTGCTCACCCCAATACCCGATCCGATCCTCCACGGCGGCGAGGCCACGCACGCGCGCGGTCTCTTCGGCCACCGGCAGGCCCCAGGTTTTCAGCGCGGTGTAGGCCTCGTGCAGCGTCTTGGGCGCGAACCCGTCGGTGCGGCCGATGCCGTGACAGATCATTCGCAGCTTGCGCCGCGCGGTCACCGCTGGGTTCTTCTGCCGCAGCGAACCGGCCGCGCTGTTACGCGGATTGGCGAACGGCGCCTTGCCGTCCTCGACCAGGCTGGCGTTGAGCGCCTCGAAATCGGCGAGCATGAAGAAGACCTCGCCACGTACCTCGAGCACGGCGGGAAGTGGCAAATCGGCACCGGCGGTAAGCCGTTCGGGCACGTCGTCGATGGTGCGCGCATTGAGCGTCACGTCCTCACCGACCCGGCCGTCGCCGCGCGTGGCGGCCCGTTCCAGCCGGCCGTCGCGGTACACCAGCGACAACGCCACCCCGTCGATCTTGAGTTCGCACAAGTAATGCGGCTCACGGCCGATCTCATTCTCGACGCGGTTGCTCCAGGCGACCAGCTCGTCGCGGTCGAACACGTCGTCGAGGCTCAACATGCGCTCGAGGTGCGCGGCCTCGGTGAAGTCGGTGGCAAAGCCCGCCCCGCCGACCAGCTGCGTCGGCGAATCCGGAACCCGCAGCTCCGGGTAACGGTCCTCCAGCGCGACAAGGTCGTTGAACATCTTGTCGAATTCGGCGTCGGAGACGATCGGCGCGTCCTTGATGTAGTAGCGGAACTGGTGTTCGCGGACTTCATCGGCCAGTTCCTGCCACTGTCGCCGGACCTCGGGCGCCACCGAATCAGCTTCTGGTGAGCTCACCCTCGCAGGCTATCCGAGAATGCCGACACTCCCGACTCAGTCCTCCACGTATGCCCGCAGCCGGTCCACCGCCGCATCCCACCGGCGCGACAACGCGGTGAGGTAGTCACTGGCCTGGGCCAAGGGGGCCGTCCGCACCGCCCACACCCGCTCGCGCCCCCGCTTGCTGCTGGTCACCAAACCCGCCGACTCCAGCAGCTGCAGGTGTTTGCTGGCAGCCTGTCGGGTTACCGGGATGACGCCGGTGAGCTGCGATGTCGAGCTCGGGCCCAGATCGCAGAGCCGCACGATGATGCGCAGCCGGTTCGGATCACCGAGTGCGTCGAAGAGCGGCGCGCCCACGGCGACGCGACCACTCATTCGCGGGCTTCTTCCAGATACCTGCGCACCAGGCCCGCCTGGATAGCCCACCCCTGGGCGTTGGCCTCGAACGAGGACGGGCGGCGCGCTTCGGGAATGTCCTCGAATCCGGATTCGGTGATGGTGAGCAGCACGCCATCGGCAGCCTCCGACAGGGTGAACTCGACCAGCGTGGTCGGCTCTTGCTCGTAGTCGACGTCCGGGTCGACGGCGAAGGGATGCCAGCGATAGGCGAACCGCCGCTGCGGCTCGACCGCGACGATGTGCCAGGTGCTTTTCACCCCGGCGTGCGGCTCCTGACGTTTGGCGACCTCGTCGTCGACCGTGGTCGGGCTGATCACCGCGCCGACCGAAGTCCCGGCGACGAAGGGCCCGTCGAAGCGGACGCCGAACCAGCGGCCGAACTCGTCGGCGTCGCTGATGGCCCGCCATACCCGATCCAACGGTGCGTGCAGCACGACGCTCTTCTCGATCCTCATACGCAACCTCCTGGTTGCCTATTAGTCCATCACGCGACCAGAAAAAGCGCAACTTTTTGGTTGCCTATCAGATGGCGTCGGGGTCCTCGGCGAACGCCTCGGCCGCCTTGCGGGCCAGCTCGATCGCCAAACGGGCCCACTCGGGCGTCGCACCGGCCAGGCCACACGCCGGGGTGACGCCGATGCGGTCGCGCAACGCCGAACGAGCGAAGCCGAGCCGATCCGTCACCGCAACCAGCGCGGCGGCCACCTCCTCGGTCGACGGCCGACGTGGCGGTGCGTTGCCGGCAACCACTCCCAGCATCACCGTGCGGCCCGATTCGACGAAGGCGGCGATACCGTCGAGATCCGCCGCGCCCAATGTGTTGGCGTCCACCGATACCGCATTAAAGCTGCTGTCCTGCAACATCTTCCACGGCAGTTCCGGAGCGCAACTGTGCAATAGCACCTCGCCTCCGACCGTGGCGACACAAGTGTCGAGCAGGGCGGCGGCCACCGCTTCGTCGAGCGGCGCCACCGGGCTCAGCGCCGTCACACCGCCCAGCCGCCCGCCCAATGCCCGCGGCAGCGCCGGCTCGTCGAACTGCACCACCACCGGTGTTTCGAGGCGGCGGGCCAGCGCCGCGCGGTGGGCGGCGACGCCTTCGGCCAACGACGCCGCCAGATCGCGCACGGCGCCGGGGTCGGTGATGGCCCGGTGGCCATTGGTCAGCTCTAGCTCGGCGGCCAGCGTGATCGGCCCGGGAGCCTGCACCTTGACCACGCGGTCGCCACCGCCCAGGCCGGCTACCTCCCAGGCCTCTTCCAGCGCGTCCATGTCCTCGTCGAGGAGACTCACCGCGCGACGGACGACCGCCCCCGGCCGAGCGGCAACGCGATAGCCGCGCGGCACGATGTCGATGGCCACATCGATCAGCAGCGCGCCGGCCCGGCCGAGCATGTCGGCGCCGACTCCGCGGGCGGGCAGCTCGACAATGTGGGGCAGCCCGCCGGCCAGCTCCCCGACGACGACCTCGGCGGCCTCCCGGGGCTTGATGCCGGGCCACGACCCGATGCCACTGCCGATCGCGAAAACACTCACCCGCCCAACCGTATTCGACGCCACCTCAGACGCCCATGGCCAGGGGTGTCTGCCGCGCGGCCGCACGGGTAGGTTCGACGCCGGAAGGGTGCGAAACGTGTCGCGGATGGCGAGATTGGCACGCCCGCTGCTGTGCTGCGGGGCAGTGGCGCTGGCTGCCGCGTGCACCCGGGTGGTGGACGGCGCGGCGGTGGCCGGATTCGGTGCCCCGCACAGGTCCGTGCACGGCGTCAATGTCGACACGGTCCTGCTGGACCAGTCGCGGATGCGCGCGATCACCGGCGCCGGCGAGCACCTCACGATCATCCCCTCCATGGACGGCACCAGCCTGGTTGACATCGACGCGCTCGCCGACACCACGCCGCACGAATGCCGATTCATCTACGCCGAGACGGCGACGTTCGGGCCCGAGGTCGAAGAGTTCCACAAGACGACCTTCCAGGACCCGCCCGACGGCGCGCTGATTTCTGAAGGGGCCGCGGCCTACCGGGACGTCGACACCGCACAGCGCGCGTTCGGCGCGTTGGTGACCACGGTCCGGGACTGCGCGAACGACTCGTCGGGCCAGCAATACGTCGGCGACTGGAAGGCCGACGCCGGTTCGCTGCACCTGCGGCCCGGTGGCTGCGGCCGCGACTACCGGCTGCGTTCGGTGGCCATTCTGGAGGTCACGTTCTGCGGCTTTGCGCAATCGGTGTCCGACATCGTGATGACGAACATCGTCGCGAACGTGCCGAACTAGCGCGCGGTGGCGGCGATGATGGCGCTGCCGAGCACCTCGTCACCGCCCGGGTCGGGGCGGTACAGCACCAGCGTCTGACCGCACGCGACTCCGCGAAGGGGGGCGCGCAACCGCACGACCAGCTCGTCGCCGACCAATTCCGCTACGGCACCTACAGTTTCACCGTGCGCCCGCACCTGCACCACGCACTCGACGGGACCAGACGGCGGCCGTCCCGCGGTGAAGACCGGCTCACGCCCGCGCAACTCGCGCACGTCGAGGTCGGCCGCCTCCCCTACCCGCACGGTCGCGGTGTCTGCGTCGATGGCCGTCACGTAGCGCGGGCGGCCGTCGGGCCCCGGCCCGGCGATGCCCAAGCCTTTGCGCTGGCCGATGGTGAAGCCGTGCACCCCATCGTGCTCGGCGAGCACAGCGCCGTCGGCGCCGACGACGGTGCCGCGGCGGACCGCGATGCGCTCGCCCAGGAATGCCCTGGTATTCCCGGACGGGATGAAGCAGATGTCGTGGCTGTCCGGCTTTTCCGCGACCGCGAGGCCGCGACGGGCGGCCTCGGCGCGGATCTGCGCCTTGGGGGTGTCGCCGATCGGGAACGTGGCGTGGCGCAGCTGCTCGGCGGTCAGCACGGCCAGCACGTAGGACTGGTCCTTGTCGCAGTCGACCGCGCGGCGCAGCCGCCCGCCGGACAGCCTGGCGTAGTGGCCGGTGGCCACCGTGTCGAAGCCCAGCGCGAGGGCTTTCGCCGACAGCGCCGAGAACTTGATCCGCTGGTTGCACCGCACACAGGGGTTGGGCGTTTCGCCGCGCGCGTACGACGAGACGAAGTCGTCGATCACGTCGGCCTGAAATCTCTCGGCGAAATCCCAGACGTAAAAAGGGATTCCGAGGACGTCAGCGACGCGGCTCGCGTCCGAGGCGTCTTCCTTGGAACAGCACCCGCGCGAGCCGGTGCGCAACGTGCCGGGCGCGGTCGACAGTGCCAGGTGCACGCCGACCACGTCGTGCCCGGCGTCGACCATGCGGGCGGCGGCGACAGACGAGTCGACGCCACCGCTCATCGCGGCGAGTACCTTCACTTAAGGAGCCCCCGCGGCGGCCAGTGCGGCCCGGCGGGCGCGGTCCACCGCCGCGGGCAGCACCTGTAACACCGCATCGACATCGGAATCAACGCTGGTGTGCCCCAACGAAAGTCGCAGGGACCCGCGGGCACTTGTCGGGTCGGCCCCCATCGCGAGCAACACGTGCGACGGCTGCGCGACGCCGGCGGTGCACGCAGACCCGGTCGAACACTCGATTCCGTTGGCGTCCAACAGCATCAACAGCGCGTCGCCTTCACAACCGCGGAAGGTGAAGTGCGCGTTGCCGGGCAACCGCAGCGGGTCGCGGGCACCGTTGAGGCCGACGTCCTCGATGCCGGTCAGCACCCCGTCGATCAGGCGATCGCGCAACGCCCGCAGCCGCGCGCTATTCGTTTCGAGGCTGTCCACCGCGATGCGGGCCGCGGCCGCCATGCCGACCGCGCCGGCGACATCGGCGGTGCCGGAGCGAATGTCTCGCTCCTGTCCGCCCCCGTGCGCCAGCGGGACACATGCCACGTCGCGGCGCAGCAGCAGCGCACCCACGCCCGGAGGACCGCCGAATTTATGCGCGGCCACGCTCATCGCCGAGAGCCCGCTGGCGGCGAAGGCCACCGGCAGCTGCCCCACCGCCTGTACGGCGTCGCTGTGCATCGGAACCCCGAATTCGGCCGCGACCGCGGCGAGCTCGGCGGCCGGCATGACGGTGCCGACCTCGTTGTTGGCCCACATCACCGACACCAGCGCGACGTCGTCATGGCTGCGCAGCGCCTCACGCAGCGCGGTCGCCGACACCGATCCGTCGGCACCGGTCGGCAGCCAGGTCACCTCGGCGCCTTCGTGTTCGACGAGCCAGTTCACCGAGTCCAGGACGGCGTGGTGTTCCACCTCGCTGGTGATGATGCGCCGACGGCTTGGTTCGGCGTCGCGGCGGGCCCAGTAGATGCCCTTGACCGCCAGGTTGTCGCTTTCGGTCCCGCCCGCGGTGAAGATGACCTCGGACGGACGCGCGCCCAGCCGGTCGGCGATCAGCTCGCGGGATTCCTCGATGCGCCGCCGCGCCGTCCGGCCGCTGGTGTGCAGCGAGGAGGCGTTGCCGACAGTGCCGAGCACCGCCGTCATCGCCTCGACGGCGGCGGGGTGCATCGGCGTGGTGGCCGCGTGATCCAGGTAGACCATGACGCGACCCACGATACCGGCAGGTCCGAGGGCCTCCGGAGCCCACTACTCTGTTAGGAGGCCACCAGCACGGGCCCGTGCCCGGCGGGCCGGGTCGCTCGCGCGCCCACCACCGACTGGCAGCGGCGCGCCAGGGCTCGCCGATCGGTCCCCGGGAGCTGCAGAGATTCGACGTGCACCCGCGCCAGCGTCCGTCGCACGGTCAGCAGCCGGCGGATGGACCCCACGAGGGTCTCGTCGCCGACGAAGGCCGGCACGGTCGAGACGCTGCCGTCGGCGTGGTGGTAGGTGAGTCGAAGCGGCTGCACCGGACGGCCGGCGTCGATCGCGGCCTGGAACATCGCGGGATAGAAAGCCCCGCCGTCCCGACCACACCAGGTGGTGCCCTCCGGGAAGCACACGACCGTCTGGCCGCCGCTCAGCCGGCGGGCGACGGTGTCCACCACCGCGGGCAGCCGGCGCAGACTGGACCGCTCGATCGGGATGATTTTCAGGATGCGGGCCACGATCCCGGTGGCGGGCCCGGTGAACATGTCGGCCCGCGCGACGAACGACCCGGGCAACACCGAGCCGATGGCGAAGACGTCGAGCCAGGACATGTGCGGGCTGACCACCAATACCCCGCTCAGGTTGCGAATCGGGCTGCCGGTGACCGTGATCCGGATGCCGAAGCAGCGCAACACCATCCGGCAGTAGATGCGCTGCACCCGCGTCCGCCCGGGCAGGGGCATCGCCAGCAGCGCCACCCCCGGCGCCAGCACTAGCGCCAGCATGAGGCGAAGCGTCACCCGCAGCGCGACCAACAGCGGCCGCGAGGCCGCCACCTCGCCGAGACGCACACAACCGGCGTCACACGTTGCGCGCGGGAGCCAGGAGTGCGCGCCGGCCGCGGAAGCGTTCATCGGTCGCCGCCGGCCATTTGCGAGGCCGCCGATACGGACCGGAGGCGTTTCAGATATCGGGTATCGGCGCGCCCCTTGTCGAGTAGGACGCAGAAATCACCCACCCCGAAGTCGGGGTCGTGCGCGGGCTCGCCACACACCTGGGCACCCAGCCGCAGGTAACCGCGCATCAGCGCCGGGACCGACGGGCGCGCGGGCGCCGGGATGTCGTCGAGGGCCGTCCCGTCGACGATCACCGGGCGGTGCGGACGCACCCGGTACTGCGCCGGTGCGGCGTGCCGGCTCAGGATGAAGTCGCGGACGCCGCGCAGCTGACGGCCCGGGGCCCGATTCTCCGGATCGTCGGAATCACCGCAGACCGGCACCGACACGCAGCCGGTCACGTAGTCGTAGCCGTAGCGGTCCAGGTAGGCCAGGATGCCCGCCCACATCAGCAGCACGACGCCGCCGTTGCGGTGGCCCTCGCGCACCACCGCGCGTCCCATCTCCACCAGCGACGGCCGGAGCGGGTCGAAAGCACGGATATCGAACTCCGTAGCGGTGTAGAGGCCCCCGGCCGCGATAGCGCCCGCGGGCGCCAGCATGCGGTAGCAGCCCACCAGTTCGCCGGTGCTGTCGTCGCGGACCAGGAGGTGGTCGCAGTGCTCGTCGAACCTGTCGACGTCGCGTCGGTCGTGGTTGTTCGTCGGCAGCGCGAAGCCGGGGGTGCTGGAAAAGACGTCGTACCGGAGCCGCTGCGCCGCCTCGATCATGCTGGCGTCGGTGGACAGCAAGAGCGAGTAGCGGGGCCCGGCGGGCGGGCCGGCCGCCGGGCGTTCCGGTTTGTCACTGGGTATGAGGACAGAAGCGATGCTCATGACACACAACGTGGCCGAGCCGATGAGCTAGTCGGCATCGGGGCTGTGACATGTCGGTGCACGTCAGATGACGAACTGTGGCGGAAACGGGGGCAAGGAAACAGCTGGTCAACGGCTGGGAAAACAATTGTCTAGCCGGCCGTCACCGACCGCATCCGGGGTCAGGGATTCTGCAGCGGCGCGCTCCAGCGCACCCGGGTGCCGCCCCCGGCAGGACTGGTGATCGCGCAATCGCCGCCAAGGTCTTTGGCGTGGCGGGCGATCTCGTCCAGGCCACCGTAGGAGTGATCCAAGGCGGCGCCGCGCCCGTCGTCGGTGATCTCGATGAGCAACTCATCGGTGACGGTGACCTCGACGGCGATGGTCGCGGCGCGCGAGTGGCGCACCGCATTGCTGAGCGCTTCGCTGACGACGGCTTCGGCGTGTTCGGCGAGTTCGTCGCTCACCGCGGTCATCGTCCCCGCCATGCGCAGCGTCGTTCCCTCGTTAACTTCGTCGGTGAGGCGCCCGAACGCGTCCTGGACGCGCTCGGCGAAACTGCGCCGTCGCGCCGGCGGGTGCTGCAGATCGAAGACCGTGCACCGGATGTCGCCGATGACGGCCTGCAACTCGTCGACGGATTGGGCCACCCGCGCCGCGAGTTGCGGTGAGCGGAGGCGGCCGACGACTCCCTGCAGTTCCATGCCTACGGCGAAGACGCGACTGATGACCTGGTCGTGCAGATCTCGGGCGATGCGTTCCCGGTCGACCAACACGCTCAAGTCCCTCGCGTTGCGTCGTTCGGTGGCCAGCGTGAGGACGATCGCGGCGTGATCGGCGAAGTCGCGAACGAGGTCGAGATGCTCTTCGTCGAAGGGAGCCGCGTCGGTGTTGCGCGCCACCACGATCACGCCCAGCGTCTGCTGGTCGGATCGAAGCGGCACCAAGATCGCGGGTCGCTCGCCGACGTCGGTGAATGCCGGGATGGGTCGGCGGAACGTCTCGGTGAGCAGGGGGCGGCCGGACCGGAATACGTCGCCCGTGGTGGATCCCCGGACCGGAACCTCTTGTCCCACAACCTCCTTGGCGTGCAGGCCGACCGCCGCGGACACCACCAAACGGTCTACGTCATCGCTGGGTTGATCCGGGTCGACCGGCACCAGGACGATCGCCTGCTCGGCGTCCGTCAGCTCTGCTGCGCGTTCGGCGATCAGTTGCAGCGGCGGCAGATCCGGGTGCGACTCCGAGAGCAGGGCGGTGCTGATCTCGCGGCTCGCGTCGGTCCATCGGGCACCCGCGCGGACCCGGTCAAACAGCCGGGCGTTGTCGATGGCCACCGATGCCGCCGACGCCAGTGCCCGCAACGTGATCTCGTCGGCCTCGCTGAAGGCGCGCCCGGGCCGGTCGTCGGTGACATACAGGCTGCCGAACACCGCGCCGCGGATGATGACGGGCATGCCCAGGAAGGCGCCCATGGGTGGGTGGTGCTCGGGGAACCCAACGGCGGCCGGATGTTCGGACAACTGCGCCAGGCGCAGCGGCTCGGTGCGGTCGCGGAGGGCGCCCAGCACCCCTTTGCCCACCGGCAGATGACCGACCAGCCGCACCGTGTCGGAATCCATACCGCTGTGCACAAAGGATGCCAAAAGCCCCTCCGGGCCCCATACCCCGATCGCTCCGTAACGGGCGCCGGTCATGCCGATCGCGGCGGCCACGATGCGGTGCAATATCGCGTCCAGTTCAAGATCGGAGCCGATCTCGATCGCTACTTGCAGCAGTTGTGCCATCTGTTGACGGTCGGCAACCAACTCGTCGAGCTGCTCATGCATCCGGCTGAGATAATCGGGGCGGCGCAGCCTAAAAGCCGATTTACCCTCGTCTTCGCGCATGTCTCGACCTTCCCCGACTGACGCCCGGCGGCCGGAAAGATAGTCGAAGCCCCAGCTGAAAAAAATGTTTGCTGGGCTGGGCAAGTCACCGTCTGGGGGTGGAGTCTTTTTACTAGAAAACCCACTGTATCAGTTAAAAGTGCGGGCTGCCCCAATATTGCTATGCGTTACGTATAGCCGTAACCTGCCGTTATGGCTGCGTGCCGCTTGCAGTGTTGGGAGTGCGGCACGGCCTTCTACGGTCGCGCCGACGCACACTATTGCAGCGGGGCGTGCCGACAGAGATCCCACCGCGCCATCGCCCGACGCCGTGCCGCCGATAAGGTCGTGCCCCTACCCGGCTTGGCAGGCGCCATCGCGCGGGCGCGACGAGCCCGCGAGTCGGCCCGCGCCGCCCGCGAACGTGCCATAGCCACCTGCGGCGCAGCGTCGGCAGCCGTCGCCTCGGTGATCCGTCCGACCGATGACGAAGACCGCGGTGAGCCGGCTCGCCCCAGTGATGACCGATAGCGACTTGGTAAAGCGCTACCACCCGCGCTATCGAATTCGGCGATCGGTCAATGGTTCCGTTGGTGCGCAAGAGCCCCCGACACGTTTGTGTCGGGGGCTCTTGGGCTAAGCGACTCAGCCCTTGCGTGCCTTGATGGCGTCGGTCAGCTGCGGAGCAACCTTGAACAGGTCTCCCACCACGCCGTAGTCGGCGATCTCGAAGATGGGCGCCTCTTCGTCCTTGTTGACCGCGACGATGGTCTTGGACGTCTGCATGCCCGCGCGGTGCTGGATGGCTCCGGAGATGCCCAGCGCGATGTAGAGCTGCGGCGACACCGTCTTGCCGGTCTGGCCGACCTGGAACTGGCCCGGGTAGTAGCCGGAGTCGACCGCGGCGCGCGACGCGCCGACGGCGCCACCCAGCGAGTCGGCCAGGGCCTCGACCACGCTGAAGTTCTCCGCGCTGCCGACCCCGCGACCACCGGACACCACGATGGTGGCCTCGGTGAGCTCCGGCCGGTCACCGGCGACCGCCGGTTCGCGGGCGGTGATCTTGGTGGCGTTCTCGGCGGGCGCGGGCACCTCGACGGTCACCTGCTCGCCGGCGCCGGCCTGCGGCTCGGCGTCGACGGCGCCACCGCGCACCGTGATGACCGGGGTATCGCCGTTGACCTGCGACTCGACGGTGAACGCCCCACCAAAGATGGAGTGCACCGCCTTGTTGCCTTCCTGGACGCCGACCACGTCGACCAGCAGGCCGGATCCGATCCGGGCGGCGAGGCGGCCCGCGATCTCCTTGCCGTCCGCGTTGGCGGAGAGCAGGACGGCGGCGGGCGCGTTCGACTCGGCCAGCGCGGCCAGCACGTCGACCACCGGCGTGATCAGGTAGTTCTCGGCGTCGTCGGACTCGGCGACGTAGATCTTGGCGGCGCCCGCCTCCTTCAACCCGTCGACCAGCGGCGCGGCCGTTCCGGGCTTGCCGACTACGACGGCGGCCGGATCGCCCAGCGCGCGGGCGGCGGTGATCAACTCGGAAGTGACTTTTTTCAGTGCGCCTTCGGCGTGCTCAACGAGCACCAAAACTTCAGCCATGGTTTCTTCGCTCTTCTCGTCTGTGGGTTGGGTGCTCGTCTAGATGATCTTCTGGCCGACCAGGTACTGGGAGATCTGGTTACCGCCCTCACCCTCGTCGGTGACCTTCTCACCCGCGGTCTTCGGCGGCTTCGGCGTCGACGACAGCACCGTCGACCCGGCGTTGGCAAGCCCGACCTCGTCGCTTTCGACGCCGATCTCGGCGAGGGTCAGCACCGTGACCTCTTTCTTCTTCGCGGCCATGATGCCCTTGAAGGACGGGAATCGCGGCTCGTTGATCTTCTCGGTCACACTCACCACAGCGGGCAACGACGCCTCGAGCGTGAACAGGCCGTCGTCGGTCTCGCGTTCGCCGGTGATCTTGCCGCCCTCGATGGACAGCTTGCGCAGGTGGGTCAGCTGCGGCAGGCCCAGGTACTCGGCGATGATGGCCGGCACGGCGCCGCCGGAGCCGTCGGTGGACTCGTTACCGGCGATGACGAGCTCGGTGCCCTCGATGGTGCCCAGCGCGCGCGCCAGCGCCCAGGCGGTTTGCACCACGCAGGAGCCGCGCATGCCGTCGTCCTTGAGGTGGACGGCCTTGTCGGCGCCCATCGACAGCGCCTTGCGGATCGCCTCGGTGGCGCGTTCGGGGCCCGCGGTCAGCACGGTCACCGAACCGTCGCCGCCCTCCCGCTCGCGGATCTGCAAGGCCTCTTCGACGGCGCGCTCGTTGATCTCGTCCAGCACCGCGTCGGCAGCCTCGCGGTCCAGCGTGTAATCGCCGTCGTTCAGCTTGCGCTCCGACCAGGTGTCTGGGACCTGCTTGATCAGGACCACGATGTTCGTCATGAGTGTGGTTCGTCCTCCTATTGAAGGAGCCTCGCAGCAGTCGACCACGAGACTTTCAGTACGCGTTTAGCAGCGCACGGTCGTGTTACTACTCGGTAACTTTGTGCAGCCTGCATTCACACCATAGCGGGTCGTACTGCACGTTCTTGCGGCATGTCTACCGTCGGCAACCGGGGGCTCCCCGCTCCCGGTTCGCGAATCCGACACTTCGCGTTAGCCTGCCTATGCGATGAGCGCAACCGTCCCCGACGTCCCCCGACGCAGCCCCGGCGATCCCTCGCCGTCGGCTGACCCCGTGCTGACGTTGACGGGCGAGCGCACCATCCCGGATCTGGACGTCGAAAACTACTGGTTTCGCCGCCACCAGGTGGTTTACCAGCGACTGGCGGGACGCTGCGCGGGCCGCGAGGTGCTCGAGGCCGGCTGCGGAGAGGGGTACGGCGCCGACCTGATCGCCGGCGTCGCGCGCCGGGTCGTGGCCGTGGATTACGACGAGGCCGCGGTGGACCACGTGCGCGCGCGCTACCCGCGGGTGGAGGTGCTGCGGGCGAACCTGGCCGAGCTCCCGCTGCCCGGCGCGTCGGTGGATATTGTGGTCAACTTCCAAGTCATCGAGCACCTGTGGGATCAGCCACAATTCGTGGCCGAGTGCGCGCGGGTGCTGCGGCGCTGCGGGTTGCTGATGGTGTCCACACCCAACCGGATCACCTTCTCCCCCGGCCGCGACACCCCGATCAACCCGTTTCACACCCGCGAACTCAACGCCGGCGAGCTGACGGAGTTGCTGGTGGACGCGGGCTTTCGCGAGGTGTCGGTCAGCGGGTTGTTCCACGGTCCGCGGCTGCGGGAGATGGACGCGCGCCACGGCGGCTCCATCATCGACGCGCAGATCCAGCGGGCGGTGGCCGGGGCGCCCTGGCCGCCGGAGCTTCAGGCGGACGTCGCCGCGGTGACGTGTGACGACTTCGAGATCCTGGACAGCGGCCGCCGTGACATCGACGACAGCCTGGATCTGATCGCAATCGCGGTAGCGCCGTGAGTAATTCGCACGACCGGGTGCCCGGCATGTTCACCCTGGTCCTGCACACCCACCTGCCGTGGCTGGCGCATCATGGGCGGTGGCCGGTCGGCGAGGAGTGGCTCTACCAATCCTGGGCGGCGGCCTATCTGCCGCTGATGCGGGTGCTGACCACGCTGGCAGACGAGGACCGCCAGGGGCTGGTCACGCTCGGCGTCACTCCGGTGGTCAACGCGCAGCTCGACGACCCCTACTGCCTCGACGGCATGCATCACTGGCTGGCCAACTGGCGACTGCGGGCGGCCGAGGCCGCCAGCGTGCGGTCCAATCCCCGTTCGAAGTCCGCGGGCTTCTTGTCGTGCGCGCCGGAAGCGTTGCGCGACTTGGGTATTCGCGAATGCGCCGAGGCGGATCAGGCGCTGAACGAATTTGCCACCCACTGGCGGCACGGCGGTAGCCCACTGTTGCGGGGCCTGATCGACGCCGGCACCGTGGAGTTGCTCGGCGGCCCGCTGGCCCACCCGTTCCAACCGCTGCTCGCGCCGCGGCTGCGCGAGTTCGCCCTGCGCGAAGGGCTGGCCGATCCGCAGCAGCGGATGGCGCACCGCCCGAGCGGAATCTGGGCGCCCGAATGCGCCTACGCGCCCGGCATGGAGCACGACTACGCCGCCGCGGGTGTCACCCACTTCATGGTCGACGGGCCGTCGCTGCACGGCGATACCGCGCTGGGCCGGCCGGTCGGCGACACCGACGTGGTCGCGTTCGGGCGCGACCTGCAGGTCAGCTATCGGGTGTGGTCACCGAAATCGGGCTACCCGGGGCACGCCGCCTACCGCGACTTCCACACCTACGACCACCTCACCGGGCTCAAGCCGGCGCGGGTGACCGGCCGCAACGTGCCCTCGGAGGCCAAGGCGCCCTACGATCCCGAGCGCGCCGACCAAGCGGTCGACAGCCATGTCGCCGACTTCGTCGAGGTGGTCCGCAACCGGCTGACGAGCGAATCCGAGCGGATCGGGCGGCCCGCCCACGTGGTCGCCGCCTTCGACACCGAACTGTTCGGCCACTGGTGGTACGAGGGCCCCACGTGGCTGCAGCGGGTGCTGCGCGAGCTGCCCGCCGCCGGCGTGCGGGTGGGGACGTTGAACGACGCCATCGCGGACGGATTCGTCGGGCGCGCAGTGCAATTGCCACCCAGCTCGTGGGGTTCGGGCAAGGGCTGGCAGGTGTGGGCCGGCGACAAGGTGGCCGACCTCGTCCAGCTCAACAACGAAGTGGTCGACATGGCGCTCAGCACCGTCGACAAGGCGCTGTCGCAACGGGCGTCGCTGGACGGGCCGCTCCCCCGCGACCACGTCGCCGACCAGATCCTGCGCGAGACCCTGCTCACCGTCTCCAGCGACTGGCCGTTCATGGTGAGTAAGGACTCGGCCGCCGACTACGCGCGGTACCGCGCCCACTTGCATGCCCACGCCACCCGCGAGATCGCGGGCGCGCTGGCGTCCGGCCGGCGTGACGCCGCCGGGCGGCTGGCCGACGGATGGAACCGCGCCGATGGACTTTTCGGCGCGCTGGACGCGCGCAGGCTGCCCCGATGAGCGGGGCGACACCGTGAAAGTCCTGATGGTGTCGTGGGAGTACCCACCGGTGGTGATCGGCGGGCTCGGCCGGCACGTGCATCACCTATCGACCGCGCTGGCCGCCGCCGGCCACGAGGTCGTCGTGCTGTCCCGCCAGCCCACGGGCACCGACCCCAGCACGCACCCGTCGTCCGACGAGGTGGTCGACGGTGTCCGGGTGATCGCGGCCGCCCAGGATCCGCACGAATTCTCTTTCGGCGCCGACATGATGGCGTGGACGCTGGCGATGGGCCATTCCATGATCCGCGCGGGGCTGTCGCTGAAGAAGCGGGGCACCACCCGGTCGTGGCGTCCGGACGTCGTGCACGCGCACGACTGGCTGGTGGCTCATCCCGCGATCACACTCGCCCAGTACTACGACGTGCCAATGGTTTCCACCATTCACGCCACCGAGGCCGGACGGCATTCCGGCTGGATCTCCGGCGCCATCAGTCGTCAGGTGCACGCCCTGGAATCGTGGTTGGTGCGCGAATCCGATTCGCTGATCACGTGTTCGGCGTCAATGGGCGACGAGATCACCGAACTGTTCGGTCCGGGCCTGGCCGGAATAACGGTCATCCGCAACGGTATCGACGCCGCGCGCTGGCCGTTCGCCGAGCGGCGAGCGCGCACCGGTCCCGCCGAACTGCTCTACCTCGGGCGGCTGGAGTACGAGAAGGGCGTGCACGACGTCATCGCCGCCCTGCCGCGGATCAGGCGCAGCCATCCCGGGACCACATTGACCATCGCCGGCGAGGGCACCCAACAGGAGTGGCTCGTCGACCAAGCCCGAAAGAACCGCGTGCTCAAGGCAATTCGGTTCGCCGGGCACCTCGACCATGCCGAGCTGCTCGCGGTGCTGCATCGGGCCGACGTCGCGGTGCTGCCCAGCCACTACGAGCCGTTTGGGATCGTCGCGCTGGAGGCCGCCGCGGCGGGCACTCCGCTCGTGACGTCGAACATCGGCGGCCTGGGCGAGGCGGTGATCAACGGCCGGACCGGGGTGTCTTGCGCGCCCCGCGATATCACCGCGCTGGCCTCGGCCGTGCGGATCGTGCTCGACGATCCGGCTGCCGCTCAGCGCCGCGCCCGCGCCGCCCGCGAGCGACTCACCTCAGACTTCGACTGGAAGACCGTGGCCGGCGAGACCGCCCAGGTGTATCTGGCGGCCAAGCGCGCCGAGCGGCAGCCGCAGCCGCGCATGCCCATCATCGAGAACCCCCTGCCGAACCGCTAGCCTGTAGTATGGGGTTGGAATATTCGAGCGTGGTCGACGCGCCGATCGCCGACGTCTTCGCCTGGCACGCCCGGCGGGGCGCGTTCGCTCGGCTCTCGCCGCCGTGGCAGCCGATGCGACTGGTCACCGAGGCCTCGTCGCTGAAGGACGGTCGGGCGACGCTGGCGCTACCGGGCGGCCTGCGCTGGGTCGCCGTCCACCAGGCGGCGGGTTACGACCCGCCGCGGCGCTTCGTCGACGCGATCGGTGGCGACGGCCTGGCCGCGCTGCCGGCACGAATGGCAGTGCGCTGGCGGCACACCCACGACTTCGAAGACGTCGGCGACGGCCGCACCCGGGTCATCGACCGGGTGGACACGCCCGTGCCCGAGTCGTTGCTGCGCCCCATGTTCACCTACCGGCACCGTCAGCTGGCCGACGATCTGGCCGCGCACCGGCTGGCCGCCGACAACGGGCTGGCTCCGGCGACGGTCGCGATCACCGGAGCGTCCGGGCTGGTGGGTTCGGCGTTGACCGCGTTTCTGAGCACCGGCGGCCATCGCGTCGTCCGGTTGGTTCGCCACGCCCCGCGGACCGACGACGAGCGGCAGTGGGATCCCGACGACCCCGACCCGGCACTGTTCGACGGTGTGGACGCCGTCATCCATCTCGCGGGCGCCTCGATCGCCGGCCGGTTCACCGAGAAGCATCGACATGCCATCCGCGACAGCAGGATTGACCCGACCCGCCGGCTGGCTGAAGCTGTGGGCCGCGGCCCACAGCGGCCGGACGTGTTCATCTCGGCTTCGGCGATCGGGTACTACGGATACGACCGCGGTGATGACATCCTGACCGAGGACAGCGACCGCGGCGACGGCTTTCTCGCCGATGTCGTGGCGGATTGGGAGGCGGCGACCGCACCCGCGGCACAGGCCGGGGTGCGGTTGGTGCAGGTGCGCACCGGCATCGTGCAATCCCCGCGCGGCGGAACGTTGAAGCTGATGCGTCCGTTGTTCAGCGCCGGCCTGGGCGGCCGGCTCGGCGACGGCAGGCAATGGCTCTCGTGGATCGGGATCGACGACCTGGTCGACATCTACCACCGCGCCCTATGGGACGAAGCACTGGCGGGACCCGTGAACGCCGTTGCCCCTCAACCGGTTCGCAACAGCGAATACACCGCCACCCTGGCTCACGTCGTGCACCGGCCCGCGGTGTTGCCGGTGCCGTCGCTGGGGCCTCGGCTGCTGCTCGGCGAGCAGCGCGCCCGCGAGCTCGCGTGCGCCAATCAGCGAGTGGCCCCGCAAAAGCTGACTGCCGCCGGGCACCGGTTTCGCCAGCCAGACCTCGACCAAGCCCTGCGTCACCTGCTCGGGCGCACCGGCTGAGGACTAGGACCTCCCGCATTTGGGCCTGATCAAGCCCGATCCGCTCACCTAAATGGTTCAATTTCTTAATGATCTCCGGTGCGCTGGTCCGGCGCGCCCGTCGCACCAGCGCGGCCGCAATGTGCGTCGCCGCGGTGGCCGCCGTGCTGCTTGGCCCGCGCCAGGCCGGCGCCGAATCCACGGAAGCGGACAGCACGACCGACGTCGCATGCGCGACCGAGACCCGGGCGGTTCCGACGACATGGTATTTCCCGAGCACGCCGCCGGTGGGATTGGTCTGGCTGCAGCACGGCTTCGTCGAGGGCGCGAAGGTCTGGTCCACCTTCGCCGCCGAGCTCGCCGGCAGCGGATACCTCGTGCTGGCCACCAAGCTGCCCACCGTCAACCCCTTCGGCTGCACCGTGGAGCACCTCATTGACAACACCGGCTTCCTGAACAACATCGCCGATGTCTTTGCCCACAAAGACGATCCGACTGGCGCGTTGGCGTCATCCTTCGCGATGGCGGCCGCCAAGGCCGGCCGGTCTGTCATCCCGCTACCCGACAAGTTGGTTTTCGTGGGGCATTCGGCAGGGGCCGAGGCCGTCGAATACGTCGCCGAGCGCCTGCACACGGCTTATCCGGACACCTTCGCCCAAATGCGCGGCATCGTCAGCGAAGACGGCGTCAAGTCGTTCCTCGGATCCAACACCGACCAAGCGCTGGCAGGTTTGGCGGGCACCACGCTGCCTATCTACGCCACGGCGTCGCCCCATCTGCTGTGCAACTTTTTCCAACTCGGTACGAAGGCGATCGAACGGTTCCTGTCGGACCGGACATTTCATGGGGTGAAGATCGTCACCGGCGCGCACGGCGACGCGCTGGGACCGTCGTCGCCGGCGTACGAAAACCTGGTGTGCGGTCGTCCGAAGCCGGGCAATGTCGCGGCGGTATGGGGCCTCACGCGGGGCTGGATCGCCGATATGTTCGCGGGGACCCTGACACCCGATTTCTACCCGGGCGGAAGCTACTACAACGAACTCTTGACGGACGGCACCATCAGCACGCTGCCGTGACGGGGTGCGGCGCCGATGCGCTTGGACACGGCGCCGCCCCCTAGTTCGCGTCTCGGCCGCGACGGCTCCGCCGATAAGCCCGGGCCCGCAGGTCGGCGAGCCACCGCGGGTGCAGGCTCAGGCCGGGAGGAGTGTTGATGACGGGATCAAACGATACGTCCCCCGCCCGTTCGGGATCGATGACACCGGTCAGCGCGAGCCGGCCCAGTGGCGTGAAATCGCCTGTACCACAAGCCTGATCGAGTGACACCTCGATTTTGTCATGGTCGAGCCGGTTGCGGACGCTGTTCAGCGAGAGGCCGGGGCCGTCGATCTCGCTCACGATCCGGGCCCTGAGCCACCAGTTGTCCCCCTGATAGTGCAGCGGCATCAGGGTGGTCAGAGTCTGACCGCTCCAGGAGATGGCCGGCCGCAGTGCCAGCGCGCGGGACAGCACCCCCGAGCCCGAGGAGACGAGCAGGATGTCCCATGGCCCGGGAGCCTGCTGCGGCGTTGACCGGAAGGCCAGGCCGATGAAGTCCGGCAAGGCGCCCGGGGTGCCGCTGGCCTTGGACACCCGCGCGACAATCTCGGACGACGATATGGGCAGCCCCTGACCGGGGGGCGCGACCCGTTCGAGGAAGCCTTCCGCCAGCACCCCGATGGGATGGAACAACCGTTTTCCCCGGATAGCGGAGCCCCACTGGAAGGGCGCCGCGACAAGATCGGAAACATTCACCGGCGGCGGGTTCCCGTTTCCCGCCGAAGAAAACGCGCTCGGACGGTTGCCTTCAGGCGAGCTTCAAGAGTCCAGAGCGGTCACGCGATCACCCGATGTCCGATCATGCGCGCTTCACCGGGCAATTGTTGCTGCTGATTCTGTGAGCGACCGTCGATGTAGACCTGCTGCATGACTGCCTGCCACGACTCGATCTCGGGCACCGATCCCCAAATCCCCTCGAACAACCCCACGATCACGGCCCGGTTGTCGTCCGTCAGCGCATAAACGGGGCCGCCGAAGTCACGGCTGTCCACGGCGACGTCTTCAATGATGAAGCGGCCATCGCTGACGGAGCTGATCGATCCGCACCGCTGGCCGTCCGCCCGGCGGAACTGGCACACCGGCAGGCCGGGTTGCGCGCGCAGGCCGGGCGACGACGTCAGCTGCCGGCCAGTCGGCAACACGTCCGAGGCCGTCACGGTCGCACCAAGCCCAATGACCTCGTATTCGACGGGCAGCATCGCGCCGTTCGCCGCCGTGTCGTCGGCGGCCTGGCGGCGCGCGAGCACCACCGTTCCGACCGGGTTTCCGTCCCGGTCGGTGACTTCCGACGTTCCACTCTCGCATTGGCCGCTGGTCACCGCGACCCGCAACCGGGGCTCAACCAGGCCGACCATGCAAACCGTGCCACCTTGCCGGATCTCCATACCGGGAAACACCGTGACGGCCGGATCGGCGGTCGCCGAGCCCGGGGATCCGACGACCATCAACGCGAACGCGAACACGATCGCCAGGCGACCGCACCGGCAGCTGACCGCTTCCATTGGGCCACACCACCCCTCACGTAAGTCCGACGATTTTGCCGGACACGCTGATGAGCCGTGGATACCCGCCGGCAATGCCGTCAAACCGGCAAAAAGCCAGCTCGGAGGTCGCCCGATCAAGGCCGGGGGCCGCTTCCGTCGCCCTGGAATCGCTGCATCGCGTCGATCATCGCGCCGAGCACCCGATGGGCGGCCATCAAGTCCGCATCGGGCAGCTCCTCCAGGGCGACCCGGGTGAGGGCGCCCAGCGGACTGAAGAAGGACCGGGCGGTGGCCAGGCCGGTTTCGCCATGACGCAGGACGACCTTACGACGATCGTCTGGGTGTGAATCGCGACGGATGTGTCCCGAATCGATCAACCGATCGACGAGGTAGGTGATGGCCGAACCGGACAGTCCCATCCGCTGGCTGAGATCACCGGAGGTCATCGGACGCCCGGCGCCTTCTGCGACCATGACATACATCAACGCTCGGAAGTCATTGGGCCGCAGACGATGTGACATCGCGAACTGCCGCCCGATCTGGTCGGATTCGGCTGATATCTCTCGCAGATCGGCAGAGATCAGCGACTCCAGCGCATCGCGGCTCCCGCGCTGCCCGTCAGCTTCCATAACAATGTGAGCATATCCCTGAACCGCCACACAGTTCAGTTCGTTAATGGTTAATTGACTGAAATGATCCTCGGTGACGAGCTTGCCGGCAGCGCGAAGGGTCGAGGCGGCGACGACTACGACCCGCTCCCGGCTGGCGGACCGAGAAGAATTTCATTAAGTTAATGTTTAAGTTATTGAAGGTGATGGGTAAGGTCGTCCGAGGTTGAACAGGGTCGATCGGAGCGGTTGCTGTCGCAAGGGCGTTTTGATGCTCCGAGCAGCGGCGATGACCGCGTGTGTTTGAGCCGATCTAACCAGGGAATGCCAAGCCGTCCAGGAGGGAAGCGCGTGGCCAAAATGGGTGCTTTGTCGTTGACACCCGCCACCGAGTCGCCGGTAATCGCGGCGGAACGGTCAGCAGTAAAGGACTTCGACGAATGGCGCTCGGACGAATGGCGCTCGGACGTGCGGCACGCGGTTCTCGCCCACCTCGCCGACTTCGTCGCGCCACGGCGTCGCGAGCTCGACGACACGCGCATCGATGCCGCGAGCGACATCCTGACGGCGTTCATCTCCGGCGGTAAATGCGTGCGATCGACCTTCGCGTATCTGGGATGGCTCTGCGGTGCAGCGCCGTGCGAAGCGGCGTTGCAGGCGGCCGCGAGTTTCGAGCTGCTGCACGTTTTTGCGCTGCTGCAGGACGATGTCATGGACGGTTCGACCGAACGGCGGGGGCGCCCCTCGGCGCACCTTCATTTCGCCCAATGGCACCGCGAGCGTGGGTTATCCGGGTCGGCGCGACGGTTCGGTGAATCGGCCGCCATCCTGCTGGGTGACCTCTGCCTGATCTGGTCCGAGCAGATGCTGCGCGAAAGCGGCGTCCCACCCGGGCGCTTGCAGCAGGCGTGGCCCCGCTACGACACGATGCGCACGGAGCTGGCGATTGGTCAGTTCGGGGACCTGACGACCGATGTCCGGCACATGCCTCCGCTGGAGGCCGTGCTCGACGTGGCGCGGCGCAAGTCGGGCAACTACACCGTGCGGCGACCGCTGGAGATCGGCGCGGCGATGTCCGGTTGCGACGATCGAACCATGACACGACTGGGCCGCTACGGCGCCGCGGTCGGGGAAGCGTTCCAGCTTCGCGACGACGTCCTCGGCATCTTCGGCTCGCCGGCCACCACGGGGAAGCCGTGTTCCGGAGATCTGCTGGAACGCAAGGCAACCAGCGTCGTGGTGGCCGCACACCAGCTGGCCGATCCGACGACCCGCGCCGCAATGAACGAATTGATGAACGGCCACGTCCTCGACGACGATGCGCTCGACCGGTGGAAGGCGTTGATCGTCAAGACCGGGGCCGTCGCGATGATCGAGGAGATGATCAGCGACCGGGTCGCGTCGGCGCGTGAGCACCTTGGGGACACCCCGATCGACGAGGCCGTCCGTGCCGCGCTGGACGAAATGGCGGCCGCGTGTACGGATCGTGCCGAATGAGTGCCACAAGTTTGGGAGCATGCTGATATGCGGACCATCGAAGGACGCAGCGAGCACGTGGTGGTGATCGGGGCCGGCCTGGCGGGCCTGTCCGCCGCGTTGCACCTGGCGGGACGGGGGCGGGCGGTCACAGTGGTCGAGCGCGAGCCGTGGCCGGGCGGCCGCGCCGGCCGGCTCGACATCGACGGCTACCGCATCGACACCGGGCCGACGGTGATCACGATGCCGGACATCATCGACGAGACTTTGGCGGCCGTGGGGCGGAGCCTGTCGGGCCGGCTGGAGCTACTGCCGCTCGATCCGGCCTACCGGGCGGTGTTCGCCGATGGCAGCGCGCTCGACGTGCACACCGATCCGGACCGGATGGCAACCGCCATTGAAGAGTTCGCTGGCTTCGGGCAGGCAGCGGGCTACCAAAAGCTGCGCGAGTGGCTGAAGCGGTTGTACCGGATCGAATTCGACGGGTTCATCGCCGCCAATTTCGATTCCCCGCTGTCGTTGCTCACGCCCCAGTTGGCGCGGCTGGCCGCGATCGGCGGGTTTCGCAAATGGGATCGCGTGGTCAGGCGCCACATCAGCGATCCCCGGCTGCAGCGGGTATTCACGTTTCAATCGCTGTACGCCGGCGTAGCGCCCCGCAACGCTCTGGCCGTCTATGCGGTCATCGCCTACATGGACACCGTCGCGGGCGTGTTCTTTCCGCGCGGCGGCGTTCGCGCGCTCCCCGATGCCCTGGCCGCGGTGGCCGCCGACGCCGGGGTCCAGTTCCGTTACAACGCGACGGTGACCGGGCTCGACCGCGCCGGAGGGCGGGTCAGCGCCGTGCGAACGGACCGCTTGGACCCGATCGCCTGCGACGCGGTGGTGCTGACCACCGAACTGCCGAAGACCTACGAATTGTTGGGCCGCACACCGCGTCGCCCCGTGCGGCTGCGGCACGCGCCGTCGGCGGTCGTGGCTCACCTGGGCTGCCGCCGCGTCGCGTCGGACACGGCGCATCACACCATCCTGTTCGGTGACTCCTGGGATCAGACGTTCACCGACATCATCCGCGACGGACGGCTGATGCAGGATCCGTCGCTCCTGGTCACCCGCCCCACCGCGAGCGACCCGACGCTGGCCCCCGACGGGCGTGACCTGCTGTACGTGCTCGCCCCGGCACCGAACCTGGATCGCGGGAACATCGACTGGGGCAGCGTCGGCGATCTCTATGTCCACGACCTCATCGGCGATGTGGCGGCGCGGTTGCTGCCCGGGTTACCCGAAGAGGCAACGGTATTGGACGTCGTCACACCCGCCGACTGGGCGCGGCAGGGCATGGCCGCAGGCAGCCCCTTTGCGCTGGCCCACACCTTCGGGCAGACCGGCCCCTTCCGGCCGGCCAACATGGTGCGCGGCGTCGAGAACGCGGTGCTCGCCGGGTCGTCGACCGTGCCCGGTGTCGGTGTGCCCACCACGCTGATCTCGGGGCGGCTTGCCGCCGACCGCATCACCGGCCCTAATGCCGGCCGAGCCGACCGGATGGCGACACACCACGACCTGGGAGCCGGGCTGACATGATCCGCAGCGAATTGGACGCGGCCGGCATCGATGAGCCGCGCCTGCGCGCAGGCTATCGACGCTGCCGCGAGCTCAACGCCGCGCACGGGCGCACCTTCTTCTTGGCCACCCGGCTGCTGGCGCCCGACCAACGGCCGGCGGTGCATGCCCTCTACGGTTTCGCGCGCTACGCCGACGACATCCTCGACGACCTGGATCCCCAGCTGCGCACCGACATCCGCGCCCAACGACTCCAGCAACTGGCCGACGAGTTCTTTGCGGGCGGAGACCACCTGGACAATCCCGTGCTCGCCGCGGTGACCCACACCGCACGCCGGTACCGGATCGGCACCGAGTTGTTCGACGATTTCCTGGCGTCGATGCGGATGGACCTCACGGTGACCGACTATCCGGACCGCGAAGCGCTCAATCTCTACATGCGCGGCTCCGCCGAAGCCATTGGGCTGCAAGTACTTCCCGTGCTGGGGACGGTGGCGCCGGTCGAGGAGGCCGCGCCGTATGCCGCCGCGCTGGGCAGGGCATTCCAGCTCACCAACTTCCTGCGCGACATCGACGAAGACCTCTTGCGGCAACGGGTCTACCTGCCGGCCGACGAACTCGCCGCCCATGGAGTCGACCGCGAGTTGTTGACCTGGTGTCACGAACACCGCCGCACCGATCCGCGGGTCAAGGAGGCACTGGCGGCTCAACACGAGATCACCCGGGAGACTTACCGTTTCGCCGCTCCTGGCATCGCCATGCTCAGCGCCCGCTCGCAACCCTGCGTCGCGGCCGCGGCAGCGCTGTACTCGGAAATCCTGGACCGCATCGAAGAAAGCGACTTCGCGGTGTTCAATCACCGGGCGACGGTCGGCAGGGCTCGACGACTGCAGGTCGCCGGCATCGGGCTGATACGGTCGTGGCGGGCGCGCAATGGCTCGCCCGGTGTTTCGGATTCCCCGGGGGCCGCATGACCGATCGTGGGCAATATCTGTTGGTCCTGGCCGCATGCCTGGCGATCACCGCGCCCCTGGAGATGTTCGGTCCCGGCGTCTACCGGCAATGGCGGCGGCTCGTCAAGGCGGTCTGGCCGGTGGCCGCGGTATTCCTGCTGTGGGACGAGATCGCCATCGCCGCGCACGTGTGGACGTACAACGGCGCCTACATCACCGGCCTGAGCATCCCGTTCCATGTGCCGATCGAAGAGGTGCTGTTCTTCGTCGTCATCCCGATATGCGCACTGCTCACATACAACGCCGTCAGCACCATTCTGGAAAGGGTCAACCGCCGATGACGGGGGTGGGCTATACCGTTCCGGCCGTGGCGGCCGTATTGGCCGTGATCGCACTGGAATTGGCGGTGCTGCGCACGGGACTGTTCCGGCGGCCGGCCTACTGGCTGTCGATGCTGATCACCCTCGGCTTCCAGGTCCCGGTCGACGGCTGGCTGACCAAGCTCAGCTCCCCCATCGTCAGCTACGACCCTCGACACATCACCGGCCTGCGTTTCCCGTTCGACATCCCGGTCGAGGATTTCTTGTTCGGCTTCGCGCTGGCCACCGCCGTGTTGCTGGGATGGGAACGCCAACGTGC
This sequence comes from Mycobacterium sp. 852002-53434_SCH5985345, assembly GCF_001667155.1. Lineage (NCBI taxonomy): Bacteria > Bacillati > Actinomycetota > Actinomycetes > Mycobacteriales > Mycobacteriaceae > Mycobacterium > Mycobacterium sp. 852002-53434_SCH5985345. The sequence continues at coordinate 127,478 of NZ_LZIE01000053.1, read as the reverse complement.
GCGTCGATGAGGCGGGTCCCACTCCCGACCAGTTGTCGGCAGCGTTCGACGCAGGAGCGACGGCCTATGACCGGCTGGTCGGCGCCAGCCCCGGTTACCACGACCAACTGCTGCTCTCCGCCCGCCGCATGCGAATCCGCAACCGCGGCAAGGGCTTACGGCTACTAGACGTCGGGTGCGGCACCGGCGCCTCGACGGCCGCGCTGCTCGCCGTGGCACCCGAGGCCGACATCGTCGCCGTCGACGCTTCACGGGGCATGCTCGACGCGGCGGAAGCGAAAGACTGGCCCCCGTCGGTGCGGTTCGTGCACACCCCCGTCGAGCAGCTGGCAGATCACGGCATCACCGGACCGTTCGACGGCATCCTGGCCGCCTACCTGATCCGCAACCTCGCCGACCGGGACGGCCAATTGCGGAAACTCCGGATGTTACTGCGACCCGGCGCCACCCTGGCGGTGCACGAATACTCGGTGCGCGATTCCGCCGCCGCCACCCGAATCTGGCACGCCGTGTGCTGGGGCATCATCATTCCCGCCGGGTGGTGGCGCACCCGGGACACGGCGCTGTACCGCTACCTGTGGCGCAGCGTGCTGGAGTTCGACGGCGCAGCACGATTCCGCACCCGCCTCGCCGATGCGGGGTTCACCGCGGTGCACAGCGAAACGATGCCCGGCTGGGAGGCCAACATCGTGCACACCTTCCTGGCGGATGCCCCATGACGGCCATCGGAACCGATCGGCGGCGCGAAACACATTCCGCGACAACCGGATTGCCGGATGCCAGTGCGCTGGAGTCACAACCCCGCGTGGTCGTCGTGGGCGGCGGCATCGCGGGCCTGACCGCCGCCACCGGACTGGCCGAACGCGGCGTCGCCGTCGAGGTGATCGAGCGCGAACCCTACCTCGGCGGCCGGGTGGGCGGCTGGACGGAGCAGCACGGCGGGACCGGCCTCGCGATGAATCGCGGCTTCCACGCGTTCTTCCGGCAGTATTACAACCTGCGGTCCCTGCTCGGGCGCATCGATCCGCAGTTGCGGATGCTCACGCCCGTCGCCGACTATCCGCTCATCGACGGGGCGGGCCGGCGGGACACCTTCCGCGGGCTGCCGCGGACCCCGCCGTGGAACGCGGTGGCGTTCGCGGCGCGCAGCCCGACCTTCCGGCTCCGCGACTTCCTGCAGATCGACGCGCGCGCGGCCGCGCCCCTGGCGGCCGTCTCGGTGCCGGGAGTCTATGAGCGTCTCGACCACTTCGACGCCGCGACCTTCCTGAAGAGCATCCGATTCCCTGAGGCGGCAAGGCATCTGGCGTTCGAGGTGTTCTCCCGCAGCTTCTTCGCCGACCCGGCCAAGCTTTCCGCGGCCGAGTTGGCGACCATGTTCCACATCTACTTCCTCGGGTCGTCCGAGGGCCTGATCTTCGACGTCCCCACGTCGAACTACGACAGCGCGCTCTGGGAGCCGCTGCGGCGCTACCTCGAGGCACGGGACGTGCGCTTCCGGCTCGGCACCGGCGCCTCGCACATCGACACGGCGCCGTCGAAACCGTTCCGGGTGCAGACCGATTCGGGCGACCACGTGGAGGCGGATGCCGTGGTGCTCGCCACCGACGTGGCCGGTCTGCAGCGCATCGCCGCGGCATCGACCGGCCTGGCCACCGACGACTGGCGCGCACAGATCGCACAGCTGCGCACCGCCCCGCCATTCGCCGTGTATCGATTGTGGCTCGATCGGCCCGTCGCCGCCCGGCGGCCGGCGTTCCTGGGCACGGCCGGCCACGAACCACTGGACAACATCAGCGTGTTGGAGCGCTACGAACGTCAGGCCGCGGAATGGTCACGCACTCACCATGGGTCCGTCGTCGAATTGCACTCCTACGCCCTCGACGCCGCGCCGTCGAGGGCCGCCATGCTGCGCCAGCTGCACAAGATCTATCCGGAAACCGCCGCGGCGCAAATCGTTTGCGAGCGGCTGCTGCAACGCAACGATTGCCCGCTGTTTTCACCGGGATCGTATGCGCACCGCCCGCCGGTGGTCACGCCGCAGCCCGGTCTGCTGTTGGCCGGTGACTCCGTCCGCGTGGATTTGCCCGTTGCACTCATGGAGCGCGCCGCGACCACGGGATGGTGCGCCGCGAACCATTTGCTGGGAAGATGGGGACTGGCCGGTCACCCGTTGGTCACGGTGCCCACCCGTGGCCGGTCACCCGTGTTGCGATGGCTCGCCAGCCGCGAAGGACCCGCCCGACGATGAATTTTCGTGAACAGCTGCAACACCTGTTGCCGGCCACTCGAGCCAAAGACTGGCCGTTGCAGGTGGTTCCGCGTACGCCGTGGGCCGAGCAGCGCCCGACCTACCGGGACGCACAACCGGCCATCATCGACGGCGCGCTGGAACGCGCCCTGCAAAGACCCACCGGGAACTGGTTCGCGTTCGCGGGCAGCACCGACGTGCGTCCCGGGCGGCCGTTCGGCGCCCGGGTCGCCGGGGTCGAGGTCGTCGCCTGGCGCGACGCGGAACACCGGCTTTGTGTCGGGCCCCGCAGTTGCCCACACCTGGGGGCCGATCTGGCCACCGGGACCGTGCACGGCGGCACACTGATCTGCCGATGGCACGGGCTGGCCCTGGACGGCCGCGCGAGCGAATTCGGCTGGAGCCCCTTGCCCAGCCACGACGACGGCACCCTGGTTTGGGTGCGGCTCGACGGCGTGGGTGGGGAGACCCCGTTGGAGGAGCCGGTGATCCCGGCCCGGCCGGCCGGTGACACCCTGGCCGCCGTCGCCCGAATGGTGGGCGTGTGCGAGCCCGCCGACATCATCGCCAATCGGCTTGACCCCTGGCACGGCGCATGGTTCCACCCGTACTCGTTCGCCCGCCTCGAAGTTCTCACCACGCCAACCGAAGACATCGATCGCTTCTTGGTGGCGGTGACCTTCCGGATGGGCCGCCTGGGCGTTCCCGTTGTCGCGGAGTTCAGCTGCCCCGAGGCACGCACCATCGTCATGCGCATCGTGGACGGCGAGGGAACCGGCAGCACAGTGGAAACGCACGCCACACCGGTCGGTTCAGGCCCCGACGGGCGGCCACGCACCGCCGTGCTGGAAGCCACCATCGCGCATTCGGACCGTCCCGGGTTCAAGCGGGCGTTCCGGGCGGCGCCGCTGATCACACCGCTCATGCGCTTCGCGGCCGGCAGGCTCTGGCGCGACGATCTGGCCTACGCCGAGCGCCGCTACCAGGTGCGTGCCGGCCTCGGCTGACGGCTTGGCCATGCGAAGAGGGTATGCCGCCGCGGTCGTGGTGACGGTCGGCGTGCACCTCGCCTACCTGGCCTACGTGCCCGCAGGCGGCTTCCTCGCGCTGCGCTGGCCGCGAACCATTGTGCTGCACCGGGCGGCCGTCGCCTGGGGGGCCGCCGTCGTCGCGCTCAAGCTGCCATGCCCGCTGACATCACTGGAATCATGGGCCCGTCGCCGCGCCGACATGGATCCGCTGCCCAGCACGGGATTCGTCGACCGTTATGTCGCAGGGCTTTTCGTTCCGTCCGGCCGCATCGGTGTCGCACAGGCATTCGCGTTCCTGTCGGCGGCCGCCTCCTGGAGCCTGTTCTCGAGGCGCGTCAGCCGCTGAGGCCGGCCTGCGGCGGCGAGGCACCGGCCCATGAAGGATCCGTGACGGGCGGCACCGCGTCGGGTTGACTCCGAACCGACTTGCGTTGCCACTTTCGTTGCCACAAAGCCCAAGTGAGCGCCGAAAGCAAAACGGCCGACACGATCAACGTCGGCCAGACGGCCAACTGGGCAAGCCACAGGTCTCGTTGCAAGCGCATCACCTTGCGCCGGCCGCGCCAGACGCGCTGCGGTACCTCTTTCACAGTCATCGCAGGCCAGATACCCCAGAACCGGCGGATTAAACGGCGGGGCACGACACGATCTCGAGGACTCCGGCGTGTTTGGCCCACTGCGTGAGGGGCTAGTCACCAGCATGAGCACTGAGCCGCACGTTCCCTCCGAGCCGTCATCCCGATCGTTCACCCGGCTGGCGGCGGCCTGGTGGGCGCTCGTCGTCGGTTTGGTGATCTTGATCATTCTGCTTATCTTCGTCGCGCAGAACACCGAATCCATAACCGTTCACTTCCTTGGCTTCCACTGGAACTTGCCGGTCGGGGTGGGCTACCTTCTGGCGGCGGTCGCCGGTGCGACCACGACGGTGCTCGTCGGCGCCGCGCGGATCATCCAGCTGCGCAGGGCGACCAAGAAGCATCTCAAGGCGCTCTGATCCTGGCAGCCGGCGCCTAAAACCCTTGCTCGGCAAGCCATCACGAGCGGACCACTATGGCGGTGCCGGTTTATTCCAGTAACTTAACTATTAAGTGTTTTAAACTATGGATCCCAGGGGAATGCCATAGCGACCGGTCGGGGAGGAAGCCATGGATCACGCAGACACGGGCGACGCCGTCGCCGAGGCGGTCGGCAAAGTCACCGAGGCACTGGAAACCGTCGAGCGCGCCCGGGGACACCTGTACTCCTTCCACCAGTTGACCGGGCGGGCCGACCTGCAGCTCGACGCCGCGGCCGCCCAGCTGCACGAGCTTGGCCACTCCGATCTGGCGCAACACATCAGCCGCGAACTGATCGGGCGCAACGTGTTACCCGGCCGGTGGACCTTCCAGGTCGTCGACGATTACGACGAGGGCTACTACCGATGCTTCCGAGAAGTCGAACGCCTGGTGCGTAGCCGGCTCACCGACGGTCGCCGCCACGCCTACGAAGCGCGGCTGAAGGAGCGCCGGCGCACGTCGGGGCATCCTGCCCACACCGCCACCCCCAACGACCACCCGGCTGAAGGAGCGAATTGATGCACTGCGTCGTGTTCGGCGCCACGGGATACCTGGGCACGCGGCTCATCCCCGAGCTGCTGGAGAACGGTCACACCGTGCGCGTGCTGGCCCGAGACCCCGCCAAGCTTGACGACGTCGCCTGGCGTGGGCAGGTGGACGTCGTTCAGGGCGACGTCGTCGACGCCACCGCCGTGCGCCGGGCGCTGGAAGGCCGACAAGTCTTGTACTACCTGGTGCATTCGCTGATGCGCCCGGACTTCGTGGACTTCGACGAACGCGCGGCCCGCAATGTGGCCGAGTGCGCGGCCCAGGCGGGGCTGTTGCGAATCGTCTACGTCGGCGGCATCACGCCCGACGGGCAGAAGCTCTCCGACCATCTGGCCTCGCGCGCGCAGGTGGGGCGCCTGCTGAGAATTTCGGGCGTGCCCTCCGTCGAGCTGCGTGCGGCGGCCATCATCGGGGCGGGGTCGGCCAGCTTCGAGATGCTGCGGTACCTCACCGAGCGGCTTCCGCTGATCGTCGCACCGCGCTGGTTGCGTACCTGCGTCCAGCCCATCGGGGTGCGCGACGTGCTCTATTACCTGGTCCGCGCGGCGGAATTGCCCGCGGAGGTGAACCGGCCATTCGACATCGGCGGGCCGGACCGCTTCACCTACACCGAAATGATCCGCAAGTACGCCGTGATCGCCGGCCTGCCCAGGCGGCCCGCGGTGCCGGTGCCCTTATTGACCCCCCGACTGTCGGCGCCGTGGGTGGACCTGCTCACCCCCATTCCTCGCCAACTGGCGGTCTCGCTGATGGAGTCGCTGGAAAACGACGTGGTGTGCGCCAACCACGACATCGCCCGGTACATCCCCGATCCCGACGGTGGACTGATGCACTTCGAGGAGGCCGTCGAACTCGCCCTCGCGCACGTGCGCGAAAAAGATCTGCGCACCCGGTGGTCGCGCGCCGACATGAACGGTGCGCCTTCCCAGCCGCTGCCCACCGATCCGCAGTGGGCCGGCGGATCGCTGTATGAGGATGTGCGTCAACGCTGTAGCAGCACCGATCCCGAAACGCTGTGGCGGGCCATCCAAACGGCCGTCGCCGAGCGCAACTGGTCGGCGTTTCCGTTGGAATGGCCCCTGCGCGGCTGGATCAACGGCGCGCTGGGCGCCGTACGGTTTCTGCGCCGGCCGCTGGACGGGCAGCAGTTGCATGAAGGCGAAGCCCTGGACTGGTGGCGGGTGGAGCGCATCGACACGCCGCGGCTGCTCCGGTTGCGCGCCGATATCCCGTTGCCGGGGCGGCTGTGGCTGGAGCTGTCCGCGAGCCCCGACGGCAATGGCGGCTCCCAGTACCGCCAGCGGGCGTTGTTTCAGCCGTATGGCCTTGCGGGGCAGCTTTTTTGGAACGCGTCGGCACCCTACCGCGACGTGGTGTTCGGCGGCATCGCCCGCGATGTCACCGCTAAGGCGCGCGGTGGCGTAAGGCCGGCTGCGGCTCGGTCATGTTGAAAGGAGAAGCGACATGGGTGAGAAGAAATTTCACGAGGGCGACAAGGTTGAGTGGCGGAGCCACGGCAGCACCGTCCGGGGAACGGTCGAGGGCGAAATCACTTCGGACACCGAGGCCGCCGGACGCACCGTGCGCGCTTCCGAAGACGAGCCGCAGTACAAGGTCCGCAGCGACAAGACGGGCGCGGACGCGGTCCACAAGCCCGGCGCGCTGCGCCCCCGGGACTGAGGTCACCGATGGCCGACGATGACGAGTGGCTTGCGACCGAGCAGTCGCAGAGTGTGGGACAGAAGCGGGGCGGCGATGAGTCGACCGGCCATGCCAGCGGTCGTCGCATTGTCCGGATACTCAGGGCCAAACGCAGTGACCTCGCGGCCGACGACTACGCGCATATGCGCAAGGTCGTCAGTTACGCCAAGCGCCACCTGGCGCAACGCCCCCGGGGCGACATCGACAAGAGCGTTTGGCGCTACTCGTTGATTGGCGCTACTCGTTGATGAACTGGGCTCACGACCCGACCAAGTCCTGACCCTCGCTGGGTCGGTGCCTGCACCGGCCAATCGCGTGCAAATGCGAGACACTTGGCGGGGTGAGCGGGCCGCGCGCGGCGGTCGCCGATACGCTGAGCGGCGAATCTTGCAGAAGGACACAGACAAGTGACCAAGCGCGGTGCCACTGATCGGCGACTAGACCGAGCCGAACTCGAGAAGTTGATGTCGGCCGACATGCGCGCACTCACAGCGCAATCGGACCGCATCGGACGGCACTTCGCCCGCCAGCACGATGTCGGCGGCACCGACTTGCACGCCTTGCTGCACATCATGGTGGCCGAAACCGCCGGGACGCCGCTGACGCCGGCGCAGTTGCGACAACGGCTGGACGTGTCCCCCGCCGCGATCACCTACCTGGTCGACCGCATGATCGACTCCGGCCACCTGCGGCGCGAACCCGATCCCGTCGACCGGCGCAAAACGCTGCTCCGCTACGAAGAACCGGGCATGGCGTTGGCCCGCTCGTTCTTCACCCCCCTGGGCGCCGAACTGCGCGCCGCCCTATCAGACCTGTCCGACCGGGATCTGGCCGCAGCACACCGGGTTTTCCTGGCGATGATGGAGGCGATGTCCTCCTTCGAAGCGCAATTCGACACGGCAACCCCCAAACAGTCGGCGAACGAAGCCAAACTCGCGCCGGCCAAGGGCCGGCGCCGGTCGGTGAGCAAGACCGGCGAGCGCCCGACCTAGCGCACCGGCCGCCGGGCCGCCGGGCCGAGCACCCGCTGCTCGATCAGGTCCGCCCCGCGCTGCACGCCACCCGTCGCGGCGAACCCGGCAGCCACGCGGCGTGCGCCGTCCGCCATCGTCATCGCCGCGCGTACCTTCGCCCTCAGCCGTGCCACGGTGAGGTGTTTGGCCGCCAGGCGGGTGCCGCAGCGAGCGACCTCGACGCGCCGGGCGACTTCGGCCTGGTCCCGCGCGAACGGCACGACGCAGACGGGTACGCCGCGGTCGAGGGCCTTCAGCGTCGTCCCCATCCCCCCGTGCGTGATGGCGCAGCTGGCCCGCTCCAGTACCGCACCGTGGGGAACGAAGCGGCATATGGTCGCGTTCGGTGGCCGGGGAAGGTCGGGCGGTATGCCCGCGGGGAACGTCGCCACCACGTGCACGGGCTCATCGGCCAGCGCCCGCAGCGCGGTCCGCCCCAGCGCGGCGTCCGGCTGTTTGATCGAGGACGTGTTCACCAGCACCACTGGCTGCTCGATGGCGGCGACCCACTCCGGCGTGGGCCGCTGGGTGGGTTCGAATACACACGCGCCGATGTGGTGAACCAAACCGTCCCAGCCGGGGTGCCGATACTCGAATGGCTCGCCGCCGACGGCCAACAGCAGCGGTGCGCGCCGCACGAAGTCGTCGACCGAGGCGACCGGCGCCACCCCCAGCCCGGCGCGAATGGCGTTGACTCGCGGCAGCATTGGCCGATCGAACAGGTGCCGGACGATCGGTCGCACCGAGGCGTCCCGCAAGTCGCCGACAATGCCGGGAAGCGGTCGAAAGCCCGGGCCGAAGGGCGGAACGCCTCGGGACCGCAGGTATGGCGTGAAGGGCGAGAACACCAGCCATGGGATGCTTCCGGCATCCGCGGCCGACATCGCCCCCCAGCAGTTCGCGTCCACGATGACGGCGTCCGGGCGGACCGCGTCCACCGCGCGCCGCAGGTCCTCGACCTCGAGCACCGCGCGCCGGCAGAGCACGTCGATGGTCAACTTCAAGACTTCCAAGGCGTTTCGGGCTCGCCAATCCTCGCCGACGATCGCCTCGATGTCCGGGGCGACGGGCTCGGCGTGCACGCCGACCCCGCGCATCGTCGCGACGCCGGCCGCCATGGTGCGGGCATGAACCTCGTGACCCCGGGCGGCGAGCTCGGCCAGCAGCGCCCCGGCCGGCAGCAGGTGCCCGAGGGCCGGCGACCCGTAGGCCAGTATCACCGCCATGTCACACGCCGCTACCAGGCTGGCGTGAGGTCGACGGCGCGCAACCCCGAAAGGCTTGCGACACCGCAACCGTGCAGGCAGACGCGAAGCTCGTCGATGAACGGCTGCAGCCAATCGACAACGGCCGCAGCGGAATCGATCGCGGCTGGCAGCAGCGGCCGAGCCACCGCCACCACGTCGGCGCCCAACGCGATCGCCTTGGCCGCGTCCATACCCGTGCGGATCCCGCCCGAGGCCACCAGCGGGATCTCCGGCAGCACCTCCCGCACCTCGACGATCGCCGTGGCGGTCGGGATGCCCCAATCGGCCAGGTGCGGGTACCGCAGCTCGCCGTAGCGGACGAACTGCTCGACCCGCGACCATGACGTACCACCGGCGCCCGCGACGTCTATCCCGGAAACGGGCAAGTCCCCTTCGTCCCCAACGAGTTCCGCGGCCGCCGCGCCGCCGATCCCGTGGCCGACCTCCTTGAGCAGGACCGGGCAATCTATCGCGTCGGCCACATCCCGCAGCCTGGCCGACGACCCGGAGAAGTCGGTGTCACCATTGCTCTGCATCGCTTCCTGCAACGGATTAGTGTGCACCGCAAGCGCATCGGCGCCCACCCGGTCGAGAGCCTTCGCGAGCTCGGGCACGGCGGCCTCGGTCAGCTGGGCCAAGCCGATGTTGCCGAACAGCAAGACATCCGGGGCCACATCACGAACGGTGAAGCTGGCCGCCGCCCGCTCACCCAGCGCGCTGTCGAGCATTATCCGCTGCGACCCGAGCATCATCCCGACACCAAGCTGTTGAGCGGCCGCGGCCAAGTTCCGGTTGATGGTGCCCGACAACTCGGCGCCGCCGGTCATCGCACCGATCAGAATCGGCGACCGCAGGTTCGCACCGAAGAATTTGGTGGCAAGGTCGATGTCGCCGAGGCTGGTCTGGGTCAGCGCGTTGTAGGGCAACCGGTAGCGCTCCAGCCCGGTACTGAGCTGCTCGTAGTTGACCTGCTCACCGAGGCACACGTCGATGTGCCGGCGCTTGCGAGTGGTCAGCGGCCCGCGGTCGGCCGTCACAGCGGGCACCCCGGCGCGACGAACCCCCGGCCCCTGACATCCATAATGTTCATAGTGCCCCTTGTTGCGTGCCGTCGGCGCCCTAATGCGTGACGATGCGTAATTTCAGTTGATTAATGGTTAATATACTGAAAGACTTTGATCCGTGGTGTGGGATGGCTTGGCCGCAGCCCTGACGGGACGGCGCTCGTGGCTGTTCGCGCTGGGCGCGCTGCTGCTGGGCATTGGTTTCATGGTGGTCGTCGGCGCAAACGCGGCGGCGGGGCAGGCGCCGTTGTCCGTGCCGCCGGCTTCCGATTCGGCCCGGGTCGACGCCATGACACGCCAGTTTCCCGCCGGGGATCACGTTCCGTTGATCATGGTCGCCAGCCGCACCGACGGCGCCGCGCTCGCCCCGGCCGACATCACCGCCGCACAAGCGGCCCGCGACCGCATGCAGGCCGCCATCCGCGCGGACGGCGCCGTGGCGGCGCCACCGGCGCAGGTGTCCACCGACGGCAAGGCGGCCATAGCGGTGGTGCCCGTCAGCGCCGATCTTTCGGGGCTGACCCTGAGCGACGCGGTCGCCAACCTGCGCAAAACGGCCTCCACCGGCCTGCCGGCGGAGCTGCAGGTCCACGTGACCGGCGGCCCGGCGTTCGGCGCCGACATCGCCGGTGCGTTCACCAATGCCAACGTCACTCTGCTCGCGGTGACGGCCTCGGTGGTGGCACTGCTGCTGATCGTCACCTATCGCTCCCCGGTGCTATGGCTGCTGCCCCTGCTGGTGGTCGGGTTCGCAGACCGGGTCGCGGCGGCGGTGGGTACCGCCGTGGCGTCGCTGACCGGGCTGAGCTTCGACGGCGCCACCTCCGGAATCACCAGTGTCCTGGTGTTCGGCGCGGGCACCAACTATGCGCTGCTGTTGATTTCGCGCTATCGGCAGGAGCTTCGGCACACAACCGAACATCGAGACGCCTTGCGCCACGCGGTGCGAATGGCGGGGCCCGCGATCGTCGCCAGCAATGCCACCGTGGTGCTGGCGTTGCTTACCTTGCTGTTCGCCTCGACGCCCAGCACACGCAGCCTGGGCGCGCTGGGGGCGTGCGGACTCGTGGTCGCCGCGGTGTCGGCCCTGGTGATACTGCCACCGCTGCTGGGACTGTGCGGCCGTCGATTGTTCTGGCCCTTCATTCCCCGCCTCGAGGACAACCCGACCACGGATTCCGGTGTCTGGCATCGCGTCGGGGAGTGGGTGAACCGGCGTCCGGCACTGGTCGCGGCCGTCGCGATCGCGGGTCTGGCGGCCCTAGCCACCGGCCTACTGGGCACGCGCATCGGTTTGTCGCAGACCGAGCAGTTCCGGGTCCACGCGGATTCGGTGGCCGGTTACGACATTGTGGCCGCGCATTTTCCGGCCGGCCTGGCCAACCCCACGCTCGTCGTCGCCCCCAGCGACCCGCGGGTGGCGCAGGCCATCACGGCGACCCCCGGCGTGACCTCGGCGACCGATTCCGGCCACTCGGCGTCCGGGCTGACGAAGTGGTCGGTGGTGATCGATGCGCCGCCATCCTCCGATCAGGCGTTCAATACCGTTGCCGCGCTGCGTGATACAACCAAGTCTGCCAACCCGGCGGCGCTGGTGGGTGGAGCGGATGCGCAGGCACTCGATGTTCGCAACGCGGCTACCCACGACCGGCATGTCCTGATCCCGGCGATTCTCGCGGTCATCCTCGTCGTGCTCTATGTCCTGCTGCGCTCCGCACTTGCGCCGCCCACGCTGCTCGCGGCGACGATCCTCGGGGCACTGGCCGCGCTCGGCCTGGGCGGCTGGGCGAGCGGCCACGTTTTCGGCTTTCCGACGCTGGACAACAGCACGCCGCTGTTCGCCTTCCTGTTCCTGGCCGCCCTCGGGGTGGACTACACCATCTTCCTGGTCACCCGCGCGCGCGAGGAATCCGCGCGGCGCGGCGCACGGGCCGGGATGGTCGCGGCGGTGTCGGCCACCGGCGGCGTCATCACCAGCGCGGGAATCGTGTTGGCCGCCGTCTTCTGCGTGCTCGGCGTGCTGCCGCTGATCGTGCTGACCCAGCTGGGAATCATCGTCGGCCTGGGCATCCTGCTGGACACCTTCGTGGTCCGCACACTGGTCATCCCCGCGCTGTTCGCCGTCATCGGTGACCGTATCTGGTGGCCCGCCGCACCGAAACCCGCCAAAGCCGTTGCAGCACAAGTCGAGTATCAACACGAACGGAGCACGCCGTGAACAAGTCAACCCTGGCCGCGACAAGCCTCGCCGTCGCCGTCGCCGGCGGATGCGGAAGCATCGCGAGCGCCAAGGCCGTTCCCGTCTGGTACGCGCGGCTGCGCAAGCCGCCGTACCAGCCTCCCAACGCCGCCTTCCCGGTGGCGTGGACCACCCTTTACGGCGACATCGCGGTCACGTCCGCCGTGGCCATCGACCGGTTTCGCGCGGCGGGACAACACGATAAGGCGCGCCGCTACGCCGCGGCGCTCGGGCTCAACCTTGTTCTCAACGCCGCGTGGAGCTGGATATTCTTTCGTTTCCACAAACTCGGCGCGTCCGCGGTCGGTGCCGCGGCCCTGACGGCCAGCAGCGTCGACCTCGCGCGCCGGACCGCACAAGCCGACCCGCGGGCCGGCCTAGCCTTGTCGGCGTACCCGCTATGGTGTTCGTTCGCGACCGTTCTGGCGACTCATGTTTGGCGGCTGAACCGCTGAGGAAACCAGCGAATCATGCCGACCCTCTTATGGTTTCGCCGCGACCTGCGGCTGAGCGACCATCCGGCGCTGAACGCCGCGGCCGCCGACGGCGAAGTGCTCGGCTGTTTCGTGCTCGATCCGAAGCTCGAGGCTTCCTCCGGCCGGCGCCGCCTCCAGTTCCTGGGTGACTCGCTGCGACAGCTGCGTGACGACCTGGATGGCCGGCTACTGGTGACCCGTGGGCGGCCCGACAAGGTGATCCCGCGCATCGCCGGGGAGGTCGGTGCGTCGGCCGTGCACATCTCCGGAGATTTCGCGCCGTACGGCACGCGCCGTGACGAAAAGGTGCGTGCCGCATTGGATTCCGTTCCCCTGGTGGCCACCGGATCGCCGTACCTGGTCTCGCCGGGCCGGGTCACCAAGAAGGACGGCACCCCCTACCAGGTGTTCACCCCGTTTCTGCGTCAGTGGCGCGAGTCCGGCTGGCGGGCACCGGCGAAATCGAGTGCCGGCTCCGCGCGCTGGCTCGATCCGGCGCAGCTGCCGTTCGAGCAATCCGAAATCCCAGATCCCGGTGCCGAACTCGACATCGCTGCCGGCGAGGCCGCGGCCCGCAAGCAGTGGAAGTCGTTCGTGGACAACGGGTTGCAACGCTACGCCGAGGAACGTAATCGGCCCGATATGCACGGCACCAGCCGGATGTCGGCGTATCTGAAGTTCGGCAGCATCCATCCCCGCACCATGGTCGCCGATCTCGACCTCCGTTCCGACGGGGCCCAGGCTTATGTGCGCGAGTTGGCATTCCGTGACTTCTACGCCGATGTGCTGCATCACCGGCCGGCCAGCGCCTGGCGCAATTGGAACAGCCAGTTCGACGGCATCCGTACCGACACGGGTTCCGACGCGAAACGCCGCTTCGAGTCCTGGAAGGCCGGCGAAACCGGCTTCCCGATGGTGGACGCCGGGATGCGTCAACTGCGCGAGACCGGCTTCATGCATAACCGGGTGCGGATGATCGTCGCATCGTTTCTGGTCAAAGACCTGCACTTGCCCTGGCAGTGGGGCGCCGAATGGTTCCTGGACCAGCTGGTGGACGGGGATATGGCAAACAACCAGCATGGGTGGCAGTGGTGCGCGGGGTGCGGTACCGATGCCGCGCCGTACTTTCGGGTGTTCAACCCGACCACCCAGGGCGAGAAGTTCGACCCGTCCGGGGAGTACATCCGGCGGTGGGTGTCCGAGCTGCGCTCGGTCGACGACGCACACCTGCGCACGGGCGAGCGGCCGGCCGACTATCCGGCACCGATCGTCGACCACGGCGCCGAGCGCGCAGAAGCGCTGCGGCGCTACCAGAGCATCTGAGCCACCAGCCACGCCAGCCCGCTCGGCAACGAATTGTCGGGTGCGTGAATGTTTGCTCAATCGCCCTACCCGAAGCTAGTTGGCATGCAATTATCAGCCGATTCACAGTTGTCAAGCCGCTCGGGAGGCACTAATGGCCCACTCCATCGTTCGCACGTTGCTGGTCTCCGGTGCCGCCGCGGGATTGCTGGCCGGCGTCAGCGCCTGTTCGTGTTCCGTGGGCTCGTCGCACACGGTCAGCAAGAGCGATGTGGCCAGCCAGATCACCTCGAAGCTCACCGACGCCGCGGGCAACAAGCCCGATTCGGTGAACTGCCCGAACGACCTGCCGGCAAAGGTTGGGGCGCAGCTCAATTGCGAGATGAAGGTCAAGAACCAGACGTTCAATGTCAACGTGACCGTGACGAGCGTGAACGGCAATGACGTCAAGTTCGACATGGCGGAGACGGTCGACAAGAACCAGGTCGCCAGCATCCTCAGCGACAAGCTGACCCAGCAGGTGGGCAGGCGACCGGACGCGGTGACCTGCCCCGACAACTTGAAGGGTGTCCAGGGCGCGACGCTACGGTGCCAACTCGTCGACGGCAACGACAAATACGGCATCGCGGTGACCGTCACCAACGTCGACGCCGGCGACGTCAACTTCGATTTCAAGGTCGACGACCACGCTGAGCCGGCCGCCTAGTAATTCTCTAGCGTGCAGCCTTCTTGCGCTCGATGTCGGCGAGCGCCGCGGCCAGTTCCGCCCGCTGGGCGGCCGAGCTCTCCCAGGCGAGCTGGCGGTTCTTGACCACCTTGGCCGGCGCGCCGACCGCGATCGAGTAGTCGGGGATGACACCGCGGACCACGGCATGTGACCCCAGCACGCAGCCACGCCCGACGGCCGTGCCGCGCAGCACCGTCACCTTCACCCCAACCCAGGTGTCGGGCCCGATCCGCACCGGCGACTTCACGATGCCCTGGTCCTTGATCGGCAGGTTGATGTTGTCCATGCGGTGGTCGAAGTCGCAGACGTAGCACCAGTCGGCCATCAGGACCGAATCGCCAAGCTCGATGTCGAGGTAGGCGTTAATGACGTTGTCGCGGCCCAGCACCACCTTGTCACCGAACCGCAGTGAGCCCTCGTGGGCACGGATCGTGTTCTTGTCGCCGATGTGCACCCAGCGGCCGATCTCCAGCTGCGCGAGTTCGGGCGTCGCGTGGATCTCCACGTCCTTGCCCAGGAAAACCATCCCCCGGGTGATGATGTGCGGGTTGGCGAGCTTGAACTTCAGCAGCCGCCAATACCGCACCAGATACCAGGGTGTGTAGGCGCGGTTGCGCAACACCCATCTCAGCGACGCCAGCGTGAGGAACTTGGCCTGGCGCGGGTCCCGCAGGTTCGATCCACGCCAGCGGCGATGGACCGGCGCGCCCCACATGCTCGTCATGGCCGGACAGCCTAGCGATCAACCGCGCCGAGATCTCCACGGGTTACCCTCACCTGTACTCGATCGCTGCCCATGCCGACGTCCGCGGAAAGGATCTGGGGAATCCAAGTGCGTGCCCGACATCTGCTGCGTGGGCTTCGGCGTTGGTCATCCGCGCTGCTGGCCGCCGCGACCACGATGGGGCTCGGCGGTTGCGCCAACACCGACTCCTGGGTCGAGGCGTCAGCCTCGGCCGGCTGGCCCGCGCAATACGGCGACGCCGCCAACAGCAGCTACACCGGCACCAACGGCGCCACCAAGCTGGCGCTGGGGTGGACGCGCTCCGTCAAGGGGAGCTTGGCCGCGGGCCCGGCGCTGAGCGCGCGCGGCTACCTGGCCCTCAACGCGCAAACGCCGGCCGGATGTTCGCTGATGGAGTGGGAGAACGACCACAACGGCCGGCAGCGCTGGTGCGTGCGGCTGTTCCAGGGCGGCGGCTTTGCGGGCCCGCTCTTCGACGGGTTCGACAACCTCTACGTCGGCCAGCCCGGCGCGTTCCTCTCCTTCCCGGTGACGCAGTGGACGCGGTGGCGACAGCCGGTGATCGGAATGCCCGCGACGCCGCGGTTTCTGGGACACGGGCAGCTGCTCGTGGCGACGCACCTGGGCCAGGTGCTGGTCTTCGAGGCGCACCGCGGCGCGGTGGCCGGCAGCCCGATGGATCTGGTCGACGGCGTCGATCCCACCGACTCGACGCGCGGGTTGGCCGATTGCGCGCCGGCCCGGCAGGGCTGCCCGGTGGCCGCCGCACCCGCTTTTTCGGCGGCCAGCCAGATGGCGGTGCTCGGCGTATGGCAGCCGGGCGCCCCGGCCGCGGGACTGGTCGGGCTGAAGTATCACCCCGGGCAGACGCCCTTGCTGTCCCGGGAGTGGACCAGCGACGCCGTCGGGGACGGTGTCATCGCCAGCCCGGTGTTGTCCGCCGACGGGTCGACCGTCTATGTCAACGGCCGCGACCAACGACTATGGGCCCTGCACGCCGCCGACGGGAAGGTGAAATGGTCGGCGCCGCTGGGGTTCCTGGCACAGACCCCGCCCGCGGTCACGCCCGACGGCCTCATCGTGGCGGGCGGCGGGCCCGACACCCGGCTGGTGGCATTCAAGGACGCGGGCGATCACGCCGATCAGGCGTGGCGCCGCGACGACGTCGTCCCGCTGTCGTCGTCGAGCCTGGCCGGCGCCGGCGCCGGGTACACGGTCGTCAGCGCCCCGACCGCAAACGGCGCGCCCGGTATGTCGCTGCTGGCCTTCGATCCGGGGAATGGCCACACGCAGGGCAGCTACCCGCTCCCGGCAGCCACCGGATATCCGGTGGGGGTCGCGGTCGGCACCGATCGCCGCGTGGTGGCCGCGACCAGCGATGGCCAGGTGTACGGTTTCGCACCGGCATGACCGGGCCATACTGAGCCCATGGCCACCGATGACGACGAGATGCAGGGCGCTGTCGCCGCCTACTCCAGAAAAAGCGAGCGCAACCTGGCGGTGGACCGCACCGCGACCATTGTGCTGCTCGCCGTCCACGCTTTCCTGGTCGCCGTCACAATCGGCGTGCTGAGCCTGTTCGTCATGGGCACCGACCCGTGCGGCTCCCGGAAGTGCGGCGACGCGGCATGGATCGATCGCGCCATGTTCCTGGGTCTCGGCGGCGGCGCCCTCGTCTTCGTTATCGCCCTGGTCGTCGCCATCCGTCGCCTCACCCGGCGCCGCACCGCCTTCTTCGTTCCGCTGCTCGGTTGCCTCGCGCAGGTGGCGCTGGCCGTGGGCGCCGCGGCGATGGAGACACTGGCCGGGCCGGTCTAGCTGTCAGAGCGTCAGCGGCGGGATGGCGTTGCGGGGCACCTCGGCTTGGACCGGCCCGGCAAACGCCGGCAGCATCTCACCGGGCGCGAAGTAGAAGATCAGCTGATCGTCGGTGATCGCAAAGTTCTGATAGTGCGTCGGATCGTGGCCGGTCGAAGGCAAAATGGTTGCGCCCAATGGGGTTTGGCGTGCCAGGTCGCGCTGCACGACCGGGAAGATGCTGTCCAGCGGCGTGGTGCCCGGCGCAAACAGGTTGTCGAAGGTGATGGGCTGCTTCGTCCCGAGGTTGTAGTTGAACGCCTTGTACCAGATGGAGGGGTGCGACCCGCCGAGGTCCTGGAAGAGCTTGAGCACCACGCTGCGGGTGTTGTGCGGCGGCTGACCGGAGCTGCGTTGCTCGGTGGTGGCCTCCAATTGGTAGGGCTGATCGCGCGACCCGGAGCTCTGCGCGACGTTGACGAAACCGTCCCGGTTTTGCGTGATGTAGTCGGTCAGCGCCTGCTCGTCGGGATAGTCGGCGGGAAACACCATGTTGAGCATGTACGTGGGACCGGTGGCGCGCACACGGCACATCTGGCCGTCCTCCATGGCGCCGCCGAGGCTGACGCACGACGGTGGGGCGGCGGCGGCCGGCCAGCCCAGCAGGGCGGCCGATGCGAGCACCACGGCCGCTATCAGATAACGCATCCTTCTATTGTCCTTGCAGATTAGGCGGGGCTGGCGCCTCCAAGAGCGATCCCACCAGCCTACCGCGAGGGCCTGCATACGAACGCCGTCGCGCGACCGGCGGCGCCCGACCCGATGCGCGTGATGACCACGGACAGGGGCCGGCCACCGCGCAGCCGCATCCGTCGGCGCAGCGCGTCCGGATCGACCCGTACTCCGCGAACCAGGACCTCCAGCGTCCCGCAGTCCAGCGCCGACAACGCCTGGCGGAGCCGTCGCTCGTCGAACGCCAGCCGCTCGAGCACCTCGAAGCCGCGGACCGCCGCCGGCAGTGTGTCCCCCGACAGGTAGGCGATGTCGGGGTCGAGTTGCCACAGCCCGTGCCGCGCCGCGTAGTGGCGAACCAGCCCCGCCCGGACCACGGCGCCGTCGGGATCCACTATCCATCGCCCGGCGGGCCGCACCGGGCAGTCGTCCGGGTCGGTGTCCGTGATCTGCTCACCCCGGTCGAGGACGCTGGCCCGTCGGCGGACGCCGCTCTGCGCCAGTCCGCGCGACCACAGGCACGCCTCCCGTACCGCGCCGCGATAGGACGTCACCTCGATCTCGCCACCGAAGCCGAGTCGGCCCACTTCGTCGAAATCTATTCCGGGAGCAGATTTTACGACGAGATCACGGTCCTGATAGGTGTCGATCAAGGCTCCGAGGCCCGGCCGGTAGTCATCGATGCGCAAGCGGCGGCGCCCGCCGCCACGGCGCGCCGGGTCCACGAGCACCGCGGTGTCGCGGGTCACCGGCACCAGCGCGTCGGCGCGGCAGAGGTGGGCCGCCTCGCCCAGGTTGTGCCGGGCCATCGCCAGCCGCACCGCATCGATGTCGCTGCCCACCGCCCTGACCCCGACCCGGCGCAGCGCGGCCAACTCGGTGCCGATCGAACAGGTCGCGTCGTGCACGACGACTCCCGCCTCGGCGAGCCGCCTGGCGCGGTGCAAAGCCACCGGGGCCGCGGTGGCCTGCTGCAGCGCCTCATCGGTGAAAAGCCATTCTGACACCGGGATTTCGGAGCCCAGCGCGCTCAACTTCTCGGTGGCGCGCCGGCGCAGCAACGTCGTTTCCACCAACACCGCCGCCCGGTCGCCGAATCGGGCGCGCGCGGCGGCGATATCGGCGACTCGGGTGGCGTCGGTCAGCTCGAGCTCGGCGACCTCCGCCAGCGCCGCGGCACCCGATTCCGACCGCAGATAACGGACGTCCCCGGCGCCGAACGTGAGGCCGTCACTCAGGAGGGCTTGACCCCGGTGATCATCACGTTGTAGAACCAGCCCTTCGGCGCCAGGTGGCGCATGACGTTGGCGTCGAGCCAACTCAGTGTCTTCCAGCTGGTGAACGCGAACTTCGCCCAGCCCCAGCCGAGCCGCCCGGGCGGCACCGCGCATTCGAACGTGCGCAGCGGCCAGCCCAGCATCGCGGCGGTGAATTCGACGGTGGCCGTTTCAACTTCGGCCGCACCGGCGTCGACGGCCAGCCGCTCCAGGTCGTCCGGCGTGAAGGTGTGTAGGTCGACGACGGCCTCCAACGCCGCGGCGCGGGAGGATTCGTCGAGTTCGGCCTGCGGTCGCCGCCAGCCGTCCAGACCGGGCAGCTTGGTGACGTTGGTGGCGACGCGCCAGGTCAGGGTCGACAACGTGCGGGCGTAGGTGTCGCCGACGGTGGTCGGCTCGCCGGCGAATACGAACCGGCCGCCCGGCCGCAGCACCCGGACGACCTCGCGCAGGGCCAGCTCTACGTCGGGGATGTGGTGGAGCACGGCGTGCCCGACCACCAGGTCGAATGTGTTGTCCTCGTACGGAATGCCCTCGGCGTCGGCGACCCGGCCGTCGATGTCCAGCCCCAGCGACTGCCCGTTTCGGGTGGCGACCTTGACCATCCCGGGCGACAGGTCGGTGACCGATCCGCGGCGGGCGACCCCGGACTGGATCAGGTTGAGCAGGAAAAACCCGGTGCCGCAACCTAATTCGAGTGCCCGATCGTAGGGCAGCTCGCGCAGCACCTCGTCGGGCACGATGGCGTCGAAGCAGTCCCGCGCGTAGTCCACGCAGCGCTGGTCGTAAGAGATCGACCACTTCTCGTCGTAGGACTCGGCTTCCCAGTCGTGGTAGAGGACCTGCGCCAGCTTGCTGTCATGCCGGGCGGCTTCCACCTGCTCGGCTGTGGCATGCGGGTTGGGAACGGCATCGGTCGAACTCGTCGTCATGCAGGGCAGCCTAACGGGCGCCGGATTCGGAGTCGTCTTCACCGCTTCCACCAGCGGCGAACACGTCGGCGTAGCGGCGCCGCTCGGCGGCGGCCCGGTCGGCCGGGCCCAGCTCGAACACGTCGTTGATGCCGGCCTTCGCGGCGGCCAGCGCGTGCCGCGGGCCGTCGAGGAAGCGGCGCGCCCACCCCGCGGCGGTGTCGTACACGTCGTCGGGGGCCACCATCTCGTCGATCAGGCCCAGCTCCAGCGCCTCCTCGGCGTCGAAAAACCGGCCGCTGAACACCAGTTCCTTCGCCTTGCTCGCCCCGGCCGCGCGGGTCAGCCGGGCCATGCCGTCACCGCCGGGGATGAGGCCGGCCAGGACCTCCGTCGCGCCGAACTTCACGTTGTCACCGCTGACGCGCCAATCGGCGGCCAGGGCCAGCGTGAGCCCGGCGCCCAGCGCGTACCCGGTGATCGCGGCAACGGTCGGCTTCGGGATCCGCGCGACGGCGTCGATGGCCTGCTGCCGCGCCCGGGCCGCCGTCTCGGCCTCCGGTCCGGTCAGCGTCCTCAGCTCGGGCATGTCGTCGCCGGCCGAGAAAATCTCGTGGCCACCGAACAGGATGACCGCCGCCACGTCGTCGCGCTCCCCCAGTTCGGCGGCCGCGGAGACGATCTCCCGGTAGAGCTGACGGGTCATCGCGTTCGTCGGGGGTCGCGACAGCAGCAGCATGGCCAGCCCGGCGTCTTGCGAGCCGTCGCTGACCACGGTGCTGACGAACTCGCTCAATGCCGCCACCCCATCCCGCCGGCTTCGCGTGCCTGGTGGTAGCGGTCGGAGTCGAAGAACTCGAAGACCCAGTTGTCGCCCTGGATCTCCAGGTGCGGCTGCACGGTGACGATCTGCCGTTCGACGGCCAGCACTTCCGCGACGGTGCGCCCAGCCAGTGAATCCAGCTGAGTCCACGTCGGCGGCAGCAGAAAACAGCGGCCGGCCGAGAAGTCGTCGATGGCGGCCTGCGGCGTGGTCCAGCCGGCGCGGTCGGATTCGGTGTTCTCGCCGTCGGCCCGCTGCCCGTGCGGCAGTGCGCCCACAAAGAAGTAGGTGTCATAGCGGCGGGTGCGCTCGGCTTCGGGGGTGACCCAGTTGGCCCACGGCCGGAGCAGGTCGGAGCGCAGCTCGAGGTTCTCCCGGCGCAGGAAATCCGCGAACGACAACGTGCCGTCGGCGAGCGCGCGGCGGGCGTCGGCGTACACCGAGGCGTCGCCGACGATACCGTCCGGGTCACCCGCGGGCCCCGCGAACAGCACCCCGGATTCCTCGAAGGTCTCCCGGGCCGCCGCGCAGACCAGCGCCTCGGCCAAGTCGGGCTCGATGCCGAACCGCTGCGCCCACCACTGTGGCGGCGGGCCGGCCCACGCGATGTCGGCGTTACGGTCGCGGTCATCGACGCCGCCGCCGGGGAACACCATCGTCCCGGCCGCGAACTCCATCTTGGCGTGCCGGCGCATCAGGAAGACGGCGATTCCGTCCGGGTCGTCGCGGATCAGCATCACGGTCGCCGCGGGCCGCGGCACCAGCGGGGCCTCGTCGTTTGGTGTCGTCATAGCTGCCTCCGGTGGGCTGCGCGGGTGCGGACGCGTCGGGCGAAATAACGCCTGTCGACGACGTCGAGGGCGATCGACTGGCCGAACGCGGTGGACAGGTTCTCTGAGGTCATGACGTCGGTCAGCAGCCCCGCGGCGACCACCTCCCCTTCGGACAGCAGCATGCAATGGCTGAAGCCGGGCGGGATCTCCTCGACGTGGTGGGTGACCAGCACCAGCGCGGGCGCGTCGGGGTCGGCCGCGAGGTCGGCCAGCCGCGCCACCAGCTCCTCGCGCCCACCCAGGTCCAAACCGGCGGCCGGTTCGTCTAGCAGCAGCAGCTCCGGATCGGTCATCAAAGCGCGGGCGATCAACACCCGCTTGCGCTCGCCTTCCGACAGCGTTCCGTAGCTCCGGTCCGCGAGGTGCTCGGCGCCCAGGCTCTCCAGCATGTCGATGGCCCGGCGGTAGTCGACGTCCTCGTAGCGCTCCCGCCAGCGGCCGAGCACCGCGTAGCCGGCCGAGACCACCAGGTCGCGCACCACCTCGTCGGTGGGCACCCGCTGCGCCAGGGCCGATGAACTCAGACCGATCCGGGAGCGCAACTCCGACACGTCGACTCGGCCCAGCCGCTCGCCGAGGACGAAGGCCACGCCCGACGAGGGGTGCTCGGCGGCCGCGGCAATCCGCAGCAGCGACGTCTTGCCGGCCCCGTTCGGGCCGACGATCACCCAGCGCTCGTCGAGTTCGACCGCCCAATCCAACGGCCCGACAAGGGTGTGGCCGCCGCGCCGCAGCGACACTTTCCTGAAGTCGATCAGCAGATCGGGGTCGGCCGCCTCACTCATCTGGTCGGCTCCACCCTCGGATTCTCTCGAATCCTCGAGGCTCACCTCCGGCGTCCGTCTTTGGGCACCCGACCATCGTGCCGTACCGGGGCCGCTACTCGTCGGGCGGGATCTCCACCCTGCGGACCTCGCCGTCCACCGCGTCGGCGGCCTCGATTTCGCCGCGGGTCACGCCCAGCAGAAACAACACCGTGTCCAGGTATGGGTGGCTCAGCGAGGCGTCGGCCACCTCACGCAACGCCGGCTTGGCGTTGAACGCCACGCCCAGCCCGGCCGCGGCCAGCATGTCGATGTCGTTGGCGCCGTCGCCGACGGCGACGGTCTGCGCCATCGGGACCCCGACCCGCTGCGCGAAGTCCCGCAGGGCCGCCGCCTTGCCGGCGCGGTCGACGATCGGGCCGATGACCCGCCCAGTGAGTTTGCCGTCGACGATCTCCAGCTCATTGGCGGCGACGTAGTCCAGCATGAGCTCCTCGGCCAACGGCTCGATGATCCCCCGGAAGCCGCCGGACACCACACCGCAGTGAAAACCCAAGCGCCGCAACGTCCGCAGCGTGGTCCGGGCCCCGGGCATCAGCTCCAGCTGATCGGCGACCTCGTCGATCACCGTGGCCGGCAGACCCGCCAGGGTGGCCACCCGCTGTTCGAGCGACTGCGCGAAGTCCAGCTCGCCCCGCATGGCTGCGTCGGTGATGGCGGCGACCTTCCCCTCGGCGCCCGCCCGGGCGGCCAGCATCTCGATCACCTCGCCCTGCACCAGCGTCGAGTCCACGTCGAACACGATCAGCCGCTTGGCCCGGCGCTCCAGGGTGTAGTCCTCGACGGCCACGTCGACGCGTTTCTCGGCGGACACCTGGTTCAGGGCCGTCCGCAGCGCGGCGTCCGATCCCGGCGGCACCGAGACGCGCAGCTCCAGGCCGGTCACCGGGTAGTCGGAGACGCCGCGGATGAGATCGATGTTGACCCCCAGGCCGGCCACCGCCCGGGCCACCGCGCCGAACGCACCGGCGGTGATGGGCCGGCCCAGCACGAAGATGGTGTGCGTCGAGGGTTCCCGGATGATCGGCACGTCGTGGCTGTGCTCGATGGTGACGTCCAGGCCCACCCCGCGGATGGCCGACTCGACGTCACGGCGCAGGTCGGGACCGTCGGCGACGTCCGCGGGACAACACACCAGCACGCCCAGGGTCAGGCGGTGCCGAATCACCACCTGTTCGACGTTGAGCAGCTCGACGCCGTGCCCGGAGAGCGCCTCGAAGAGGGCCGAGGTGACGCCCGGTTGGTCCACTCCGGTGACGGTGATCAGCACCGACACCTTCGGTGGTGTGCTCACCCCCGACTCAGCCGCTACTGCTGGGGGGTCGAGCGATCGGGCTCGGTCCGTGGACCGAATCCCTTCGGCGATTCCAGAGCCGTGGCGTGGCGCCCCACATGCGCCTCGGCGCGCAGCCGCTCCACCATGTGCGGGTAGTGCAGCTCGAAAGCCGGTCGCTCCGAACGGATCCGGGGCAGCTCGGTGAAGTTGTGCCGCGGCGGCGGGCAACTGGTTGCCCACTCCAGCGAGTTGCCGTAGCCCCACGGGTCGTCGACGGTCACCACCTCGCCGTAGCGCCAGCTCTTGAAGACATTCCAGACGAACGGGAACATCGACGCGCCCAGGATGAAGGCGCCGACCGTCGAGGCGATGTTGTACGGCTGGAAGCCGTCCGAGGGCAGGTAGTCGGCGTAGCGGCGGGGCATGCCCATGTCGCCGAGCCAGTGCTGCACCAGGAAGGTGGTGTGGAAGCCGATGAAGGTCAGCCAGAAGTGCAGCTTGCCCAGCCGCTCGTCGAGCAGCCGGCCGGTCATCTTGGGGAACCAGAAGTAGACGCCGGCGAACGTCGCGAACACGATCGTGCCGAACAGCACGTAGTGGAAGTGCGCGACCACGAAGTAGGTGTCGGTGACGTGGAAGTCCAGCGGGGGGCTGGCCAGCATCACGCCGGTCAGACCGCCCAGCAGGAAGGTCACCAGGAAGCCCACCGAGAACAGCATCGGGGTCTCGAAGGTGATTTGGCCCTTCCACATCGTGCCGATCCAGTTGAAGAACTTGATCCCCGTGGGCACCGCGATCAGATACGTCATGAACGAAAAGAACGGCAGCAGAACGGCTCCGGTGGCGAACATGTGGTGTGCCCACACCGCGACCGACAACGCGGCGATCGACAGCGTCGCGTAAACCAGGGTGGTGTAACCGAATACCGGCTTGCGGGAGAACACCGGGATGATCTCGGTGATGATCCCGAAGAACGGCAAGGCGATGATGTACACCTCGGGATGGCCGAAGAACCAGAACAGGTGTTGCCACAGCAGCACCCCGCCGTTGGCCGCGTCGTAGACGTGGGCCCCTAGATGTCGATCGGCGGCCAGCCCGAACAGCGCGGCGGTCAGGATCGGGAACGCGATCAGGATCAGGATCGACGTCACGAGGATGTTCCACGTGAAGATCGGCATCCGGAACATCGTCATGCCGGGCGCGCGCATGCACACCACGGTGGTGATCATGTTGACCGCACCCAGGATGGTGCCCAGACCGGCGACGATCAGGCCCGTGATCCACAGGTCTCCCCCGGCGCCGGGCGAGTGGACGGCGTCGGACAGCGGCGTGTAGGCCGTCCAGCCGAAGTCGGCGGCGCCACCCGGGACGATGAAGCCCGCCGACGCGGTCAGACCGCCGAACAGGAACAGCCAGAACGAGAAGGCGTTCAGCCGAGGGAAAGCCACGTCGGGCGCGCCGATCTGCAGCGGCAGCACCAGGTTGGCGAACCCGAACACGACCGGCGTCGCGTACAGCAGCAGCATGATCGTGCCGTGCATGGTGAACAGCTGGTTGTACTGCTCATTCGACAGGAACTGCAGCCCCGGCGCGGCCAGCTCGGTGCGCATCAACAGGGCCATCAGTCCGCCGATGAAGAAGAAGACGAAGCAGGTGACCGTGTACATGATGCCGATCATCTTGTGATCGGTGGTGGTGATCAGTTTGTAGACGAGGTTCCCTTTGGGGCCGGTCCGGTCCGGGTACGGACGAACGGCCTCGAGTTCTCCCAAGGGGGGCGCTTCGGCTGTCAACAGCTTCTCCAAACATCCGGATAGGACAGGGGCCCAAAAACAGAGCTGACACGAATCTTAACCGTCGATCCTGCCGACGTCAGGGCTGGTCCTACAAACTGTCGTAAACGGGTCGGCGGCGCGGCGTGTCCGTTCGGAGGGGCAAGCCGCGAGCCGGCGGGTGTTAGCGTCTGACGCGTGCTTTTCGGCGTGACCCGACCCGTGTCCCTGCGCGCGGCCGCCGCGCTGACGGCGGCGCTCGCCGTCGCATGCAGCGGTTGCGGATCGGGCAAGCCCGGAACTATGGCGCCGACTCCCACGCTGGTCACCCCCACCACCCAGATCGCCGGGGCGGGTGTGCTCGGAAACGACCGCCGCCCC
This sequence comes from Mycobacterium sp. 852002-53434_SCH5985345, assembly GCF_001667155.1. NCBI lineage: Bacteria > Bacillati > Actinomycetota > Actinomycetes > Mycobacteriales > Mycobacteriaceae > Mycobacterium > Mycobacterium sp. 852002-53434_SCH5985345. The sequence continues at coordinate 101,452 of NZ_LZIE01000053.1, read as the reverse complement.
GACGAGTCGTGCGCACGGGATGCCGCCGCGGCCGATCCGGGGCCGAAGACGCGGCAGGCCCACAACGCGGCCAGCGTCACCCCGGACATGGTGCAGGTGCCCGCCGAGCCTCAGCGCATCGTGGTGCTCTCGGGCGACCAGCTCGACGCCCTGTGCGCGCTCGGCCTGCAATCGCGGGTGGTCGGTGCCGCGCTGCCGGACGGGTCCTCGAACCAGCCCGCCTACCTGGGCAGCGCGGTGCGCGGCGTGCCCGGCGTCGGGACCCGCAGCAACCCGGACCTGGCCGGCATCGCGGCGACCCACCCCGACCTCATCCTGGGCTCGCAGGGGTTGACGCCCAAGCTCTACCCGCAGCTGGCCGCGATCGCCCCGACGGTGTTCACCGCGGCCCCCGGGGCGGCCTGGGAAGAGAACCTGCGCGGCGTGGGCGCCGCGACGGCGCGCGGTGCCGCGATGGACGCGCTGCTCAACGGCTTTGCGCAGCGGGCCAGCGACGTCGGCGCCAGGCATGACGCGTCCCACTTTCAAGCGTCCATCGTGCAGCTGACCACCGACACGATCCGGATCTACGGCACCAACAACTTCCCGGCCAGCGTGCTGGGCGCCGTCGGGGTGGACCGGCCGGCGGCCCAGCGGTTCACCGACAAGCCGTACATCGAGATCCGCGCCACCGACGACGACCTGGCCAAGAACCCGGACCTCTCCGCCGCCGATGCCGACGTCGTCTATGTGTCGTGTGCGTCACCGGCGGCTGTCCAGCGCGCCGCCACCGTGCTGGACAGCAACCCGTGGCGCAAGCTGTCCGCGAACCATGACAACCGCGTCTACGTCGTCAACGACGAGCTGTGGCAGACCGGCGAGGGCCTGGTCGCGGCCCGCGGCATCGTCGACGACCTACGCCTGGTCAACGCCCCCATCAATTAGCGCGCGGGCGAGCGGATACCCGCGGCCCTAAGGTGAGAACGAGCGGCCTCCTGTTGGCCCGGGACCATTACCTTAGCTAAACTTTTGCAGACGCGACCACATCGAAGAGGGATATTCATGAGCACTGTTTCGGCGTACGCCGCGACGTCGGCGACCGAACCGTTGACCAAGACCACCATCGAGCGGCGTGACCCCGGCCCACACGACGTAGCGATCGACATCAAGTTCGCCGGCATCTGCCACTCCGACATCCACACCGTCAAGGCCGAGTGGGGTACGCCGAACTACCCCGTGGTGCCCGGCCATGAGATCGCCGGCGTCGTCTCCGCGGTCGGCTCCGACGTCACCAAGTACAAGGTCGGTGACCACGTCGGCGTGGGCTGCATGGTGAACTCCTGCGGCCAGTGCAGCAGTTGCAAGGCCGGGCTCGAGCAGTACTGCAAGCCGGGCGCGACCTTCACCTACAACTCCGTCGACAAAGACGGCACGTCGACACAGGGCGGCTACAGCCAGGGGGTCGTCGTCGACGAGAACTTCGTCGTGCGCATCCCCGACTCGCTGCCGCTGGACAAGGCGGCGCCGCTGCTGTGCGCGGGCATCACGCTGTTCTCGCCGCTGCGGCATTGGAAGGCCGGCGAGGGCACGCGGCTGGCGATCATCGGCCTGGGCGGCTTGGGGCACATGGGCGTCAAGCTCGGTGCGGCGATGGGCGCCGAGGTGACCGTGCTGTCGCAGTCGCTGAAGAAGATGGAGGACGGCCTGCGGCTGGGCGCCAAGCACTACTACGCCACCGCCGACCCCGACACCTTCAAGAAGTTGCGGAACAGCTTCGACCTGATCCTGAACACCGTGTCGGCAAACCTGAAACTCAACGACTACCTGAGCCTGCTCGACGTCGACGGCACCCTCGTCGAATTGGGCATTCCCGAGCATCCCATGGAGGTGGGGGCGTTCCCGCTGGCGCTGGCGCGGCGCAGCCTATCCGGGTCGAACATCGGCGGGATCGCCGAAACCCAGGAAATGCTGGACTTCTGCGCCGAACACGACGTGACGCCCGAAATCGAGCTGATCGAGCCGGATTACATCAACGAGGCCTACGAGCGCGTCCTGGCGAGCGACGTTCGCTACCGCTTCGTCATCGACATCTCGAAGCTATGAGGCGACCTCGGACGGCTCTTCGGGCGTGCGGTCACGGGCGATTACTTCGGCCGCCTCCGCGTGCTCGTCGTCGGGGACAACCTCGCTGACGTCGATGCCGGCCAACGGCCATCCGGCCGCGGCCAATGTGGCCGCCACCCGGATGATGTTTTCCTTGCCGGCGTCGAATTGCGTCATGTCGGAAATGAATTCGGCGATCTCGTCGCGATCGATGGGGTGATCGATGGTCTCCGGAGACCCTTCCGTCGCGGTGATGTGACGCACCACCTCGCGGATCTGGTCTTCGGTCAGCGGTGTGCTGCGCAGCAATGCCATCAGCGGCACGCGGTCCGGGCCGGGGACGCCGTTCGGGTAGCCGACCTGCAGCCACTGGATCACTGAGCGGCAGAAATGGTGGCGGTGATCCTTCTCGGAGGATGCGGTTTTCGTCACCAGAACAGTGTCAGGGCAGTGGCATCACCGGCGCTAGCGAGCCGTCGCTCCCTGCCCACAATTCACATGCCGTTCATTGCCCGAACATGTCCGGGACGGGCGCGGCGCCTGAGGTTAAATGGCACGTCTTGTCGCTGCCCATCCCTACGATCGAGGCGTGCTCAAGGCGCTCGTCGTGCTCCCGTTGGCCTGCGGCGTGGTCGTCGGCGTCGTCGACCACAGCCCTGCGACGGGTTTCGTGGCGTTCTACCTGATGCTGCTGCTCGAGGTGCTGGTCGGGTGGTCCACCAGCCGGCAATGGCCGCGCGGGGGACGGGCCGTATTCGCGGCCGTTGACGCGATGGACGGGGTCGAGTTCGAGGGCTATGTGGCCGCCCGCCTGCGCCGCGCGGGGTGGCGGGTCGCGTTCACGCCGCCGGTCGGCGACTACGGCGTCGACCTGATCGCGGAAAAGGGTGGCCACTCGGTGGCCGTCCAGTGCAAGCGCCACGGCAAATCGGTGGGCATCGCCGCCGTCCAGCAGGTGGTCTCCGGCGCCCGCCACCACGGGTGCGTCAGGAGCATCGTGGTGAGCAATCAGGAATTCACCCGGGCCGCAAAGCAATTGGCGCATACCCATGGCTGCCAATTGATCGGCCGCAAAGTATTGCAGGCCTGGGTGCCGCCGCCGGCATGGAGCGCCAAGAATCCCGCGGGAAGAAAATCGGCCCAGCCGGCGTCTGAATAGGAGATCGGGCCGGCCCCAGTCCCTCCCCCCCGACGTGTGCGGCCGGCCCGATTCTCACCAACCTGCGGTTTTAGAAGTCCCAGTCCTCGTCTTCGGTGACGACGGCCTTGCCGATCACATAGGACGAACCCGAGCCGGAGAAGAAGTCGTGGTTCTCGTCGGCGTTGGGCGAGAGCGCCGAGAGGATCGCCGGGTTCACGTCGGTCTCGTCCCGCGGGAACAGCGCCTCGTAGCCGAGGTTCATCAGCGCCTTGTTGGCGTTGTAGCGCAGGAACTTCTTGACGTCCTCGGTCAGCCCGACCTCGTCGTAGAGGTCCTGGGTGTACTCCACTTCGTTGTCGTAGAGCTCGAAGAGCAGCTCGTAGGTGTAGTCCTTGAGCTCGGCGCGCTTGGCCTCGTCAACGAGCGCCAGCCCGCGCTGGTACTTGTAGCCGATGTAGTAACCGTGCACCGCCTCGTCGCGGATGATCAGCCGGATCATGTCGGCGGTGTTGGTCAGCTTGGCCCGGCTCGACCAGTACATCGGCAGGTAGAAGCCGGAGTAGAACAGAAAGCTTTCCAGCAGCGTGGAGGCCACCTTGCGCTTCAGCGGCTCGTCGCCCTTGTAATACTGCATGACGATCTCGGCCTTGCGCTGCAGGTTGGGGTTCTCCTCCGACCAGCGGAAGGCATCGTCGATCTCGGCGGTCGAGCACAGCGTGGAGAAGATGTTGCTGTAGCTGCGCGCGTGCACCGACTCCATGAACGCGATGTTGGTGTAGACGGCTTCCTCGTGCGGCGTCAGCGCGTCCGGGATCAGGCTGACCGCGCCGACCGTGCCCTGGATGGTGTCCAGCAGTGTCAGCCCGGTGAACACCCGCATCGTCAGCTGCTTCTCGCCGGGGGTGAGCGTTGCCCACGACGGGAGGTCGTTGGACACCGGCACCTTCTCGGGCAGCCAGAAGTTCCCGGTCAGCCGGTCCCAGACCTCGGCGTCCTTCTCGTCCTGCAGCCGGTTCCAGTTGATCGCCGAAACGCGGTCAATCAGCTTCATGTTTTCGGTCACCAGAACCCCACTTCACCCGCCGTTTTGCCTGAGGGACGTCAGGCTCCAAACACTACCCCTGGGGTGCGACAACGGAGCGGAACACAAGAACTTGTGTTTGCGTGTCGCGGACACACCCGCATTCATCTGGAGTCCCCTCCCAGTATCTACCCAAGACCGCACGCGCGATGTACCATTTGGTACATGTTTACCGAAGACAGTGTCGAGATCGATGCGTCGCCGCAGCTGGTGTGGGATGTCTTCAGCGAGGTGGAACGCTGGCCCGAGTGGACCGCGTCGGTGACCTCGCTGGCCGGCCGGGACGGGCCCACGCTCGGGGTCGGCAAGCGGTTCACCATCAAGCAGCCCGGCATGTCGAAGCTGGTCTGGAAGGTCACCGAGATCGACCCGGGCTCGTCCTGGACCTGGGTGCAACGCTCCCCCGGCGTGCGGGTGAGCGCCCGGCATGACGTGATCCCGCAATCCGGCGGCCGCACCCTGGTGCGCCAGCAACTGGATCAGCGCGGTCCGCTCGGCGCGTTGGTCGGGCGGTTGATGCTCAAGAAGACCAAGCGATTCCTGGAACTCGAGGCGCAAGGACTCAAGGCCCGGTCTGAGCAGCTCAGCCGCGCCAATGGCTCGCACTCCTGACTCGCTGCGGCGCCGCGAACTACTGCATGCCTTGTTCGAGGAGTTCGCCGCGAACGGCATCGGCAACCGCTCGCTCCGCGATGTCGCGGCCGCGGTCGGCACCAGTCACCGAATGTTATTGCACCACTTCGGCTCTCGAGACGATCTGCTGATCGCGGTCGTGGAGGAGGCCGAGCGCCGCCAGATGGCCATGGTCCCCGACTTGCCCACCGATCCGGCCGAGGGCTTCGCCGCCATGTGGGCCGACCTTCGCCGCCGGGACCTGCGCCAGCTGGAGCGGCTGTTCTTCGAGTGCTATGCCCGCGCGGCCCAGGGCGAAAAGCCTTTCACGCGAATGGTTCCCGGGGCGGTCGACGGCTGGCTTCGTGAGGTCGAGACCGCCGCCGCCGGCGTCGCCTATAACGGCGCGCTGGCAAGGCTGGGGCTGGCCGTCACCCGTGGCCTGCTGCTGGACCTGGTCGCCACGAACGACGAGGCCGGCGTCGACGCGGCCGCGGCCGCTTTCGCGCAGCTGCTACGCGGACACGGCCCAACGGTCGGCGCGTGACGGCTGGCGCCAAACGATCGATGCCTCAGGCGGTGGTGTAGACGATCAGCACGTCGGTTCTGGCCCTGCGGGAGACTTCGGATGGGACCGATCCCAGCAGCCGCCCGGCAACGCTGCTGAGCCCGACGTTGCCGACGACGAGCAGGTCGGCCTCGATCTCCTCGGCGAGTTGCACCAGCGCATTGATGGGAGCACCGACGATCGGCTTTTCCTCGACGTTCGTGGCCCCGGCTTGGTGCGCCCGCTCCCTGGCGTTCTGCAGGATCGCGAAGAAAGGGGCCTCGCCCACCGTGCGGTAGTCCTGACCGTGGTCGCTTCCCGGTGGGATGGCGTAGCGGCCCTTTTCCAGGGGAACGGGAAGATGCGCGGTCGCAACGATCAATTTCGCGCCGTGATGCGCAGCGATCGCGGCTGCGCGGTCCACCGCGCGCAGCGACGAATCCGAGCCATCGGTGCCGACCACAACGGTCTGGTAGGCAGTCATTTCCCTCCCAGTGTAAGACCAGACGGCGGCTCAACACCCGCTCAGAGAAGAATTCATGGAGAGCCCGACTCGAGCCATGCCTACCCGGCGGCTCAGCCCCGCGCGGCCGCCGCCATGCGCTTGGCGCCCGACCCGTTGCCGAAGAATTCGTACTCCTCCGGCTTGACCGAGCGGGTGTCCCGCCAGTACTCCCAGGTGTAGCCGCCCCACAGCACCGTGTTCTTGCCGTGCTCGTCGAGATACCAACTGGCGCAACCACCGCTGTTCCACACCGACGGCCCCAGCCGGCGCTGCAACTCGTCGTTGAAGGCGTCCTGCGCGGCGCGCGTCGGCGCCAGCGCCTGCACGCCGAGCTTGTCGCAGGTCTTGATCGCGCTGGCCACGTAGCGAATCTGGGACTCGATCATGAAGACCACCGAGTTGTGTCCCAGGCCGGTGTTGGGCCCCAGCAGGAAGAACAGGTTGGGCATGTCGGCGACGGTGATGCCGCGGTGGGCGGCGATGCCCTCCCGGTTCCAGCGGTCCACCAGGTCCTCACCGTTGTGGCCCTTGATCTGGACGTAGGTGTAGGAGTCGGTGACGTGGAATCCGGTGCCGTACACGATGACGTCGGCCTCGCGCTCTTTGCCGTCGGCGGTGACGATCCCGGTGGGCGTGATTCGCGCGATGTGATCGGTGATCAGTTCGGTCTTCGGGTCGGCGACCGCACGATAATAGGTGGAGGAGTTCAGGATTCGCTTGCAGCCGATGCGATAGTGCGGGGTCAGCTTGCGACGCAGTTCGCGATCCTTGACCGACCGGCGGATGTTGTATTTCACGTAGGCTTCGATGAACTTCAGCGCGTTGGGGCGCTTGGTCATCCCGACGGCCAGCGCCTCTTGACCCCAATAGATCGCCACACGCGTCAGCGCCCGCAAGCCCGGGACGTTCGCCATGGCCCGGCGCAGTGCGACGGGAATCTCGGGGTTGGAGCGCGGCACCACCCACGGCGGAGTGCGTTGGTAGAGCTGAAGTTCGGCGACCTGCCCGACGATCTCCGGCACGATCTGGATCGCGCTGGCGCCGGTCCCGATCATCGCCACCCGCTTGCGAATCAAATCGACGCTATGGTCCCATTCCGCGGAATGGAAAGCAGGACCGCGGAATTCGTCGCGGCCGTCGATGTCGGGCAGGGACGGGATGTGCAACGCCCCCGCGCCGGAGATCAGGAACTGCCCGACGAATTCGCGGCCGTCTTCGGTGAAGACATGCCAGCGCTGTTCGTCGTCGTCCCAGTGGGCCCGATCGACGTGCGAGTTGAACTCGATGTACCGGCGCAGGCCGTATTTCTCGGTGACGCCTTTGAGGTAGTCCCAGATCTCGGGCTGATAAGAGAACGGGTTCTTCCAGTCGGGCTTGGGATCGAAGGAGAACGAATACAGGTGCGACGGGATGTCGCAGGCGCAGCCCGGGTAACTGTTGTCGCGCCAGGTGCCGCCGACGTCGTTGAACTTCTCCAGGATCACGAAGTCCACGCCCTGCTGCTGCAGCTTGATCGCCATGCCCAGGCCGGAGAACCCGGTCCCGATGATGATGGCGCGCGCGTGCACGGGCTGGTGTGCGGATGTCGGTTCGGCGTGTGTCACAACGTCGGTCACAGTGGATCGGTCTTCCTGTTAGCTCCCCAAATACCCAGTACCCAGGGTATCGAATGGCACGAGTGTTGACGATCGCCGGAACGATGTCAACGTGCCAAAGGTCCTCAGCCTCAGCTCGCCGCAGGGTTGCTGGGCACCACGCTGTGAACCGGCTGGTCGGGGTCCATCGTGATGCCGAGCACCTCGGCGGTGCCGACGATGACCCCCACCATGATGGTCGTCAGGTGGGCGACGAACTGGTCGCGCGGCATGCGGCGCGCGCTCTGCGGGTCCGGACCCAGCCACCACTCGGTGGCCGATGCAGCCGAGCCGAAGGCCGCGTGCGCGGCGAGCTCGAACGCCGCATGGTCGAGCTCCATCTCGCGCAGCTCGTCGTCGAACAGGTCGGCCATCGCCAACGTGATGCCGCGACCCTCGTTGAGGATCTGGGGGCTTGCCGACGAGCGGCCCTGGATGAACACCCGCAACACGTTGGGGTGCTGGTCGACCAGGCCGACGTACTCGTCGACGGCCCGCCTGATCACCTCGCGCGCCGAGTCGATCTTCAGATCGACCGACGGGAAGATCGCCGTCCAGAGCATGTCGCGCAGCCGTTCCCCGATGGCCTGGAACAGATCGGACTTGTCGTGGAAATGCCGGTAGATCTTCGGCTTGGCGGTGCCGGCCTCCTCGGCGATCTCCCGCACGCTCAGCTCGGGCCCCAGGCGGTCGATGGCGCGAAACGCCGCATCCACGATCTCGCCGCGCACCTTCTTGCGGTGTTCGCGCCACCGCTCGCTGCGCGCGTCGACCTTGGCCCCCGGCGGCTTGACGCTGGGGTGGGGTGGTCGCGGAATTCTCACCACGTCAAGCACCATACCCCTCTGGGACCGCCCTGAGCCGCTGACCTGGGCAGACTGCGCCCCAGGAGCCGGCTGCGACGCTCAGAGCATGCAGGACACGCAGCCCTCGACCTCGGTGCCCTCCAAAGCCATCTGCCGCAAGCGGATGTAGTAGAGCGTCTTGATGCCCTTGCGCCAGGCGTAGATCTGCGCCTTGTTCACGTCGCGGGTGGTCGCGGTGTCCTTGAAGAACAGCGTCAGACTCAGGCCCTGGTCCACGTGCTGGGTGGCCGCGGCGTAGGTGTCGATGACCTTCTCGTACCCGATCTCGTAGGCGTCCTGGAAGTACTCCAGGTTGTCGTTGGTCATGTAGGGCGCCGGGTAGTAGACGCGGCCGATCTTGCCTTCCTTGCGGATCTCGACCTTGCTGGCGATCGGGTGGATCGAGCTGGTGGAGTGGTTGATGTAGGAGATCGACCCGGTCGGCGGGACGGCCTGCAGGTTCTGGTTGTAGATGCCGTACTCCTGCACCGACTCCTTCAGCCGCTTCCAGTCGTCCTGGGTGGGGATCCGGATGTCCGCGTCGGCGAAGAGCTGACGCACCTTCTCGGTCTGCGGCTCCCACACCTGCTCGGTGTACTTGTCGAAGAACTCCCCCGATTTGTACTTCGACCGCTCGAAACCGCCGAACGCCCTGCCCCGTTCGATGGCAATGCGATTCGACGCCCGCAGCGCGTGGTAGAGCACCGTATAGAAGTAGATGTTGGTGAAGTCGATGCCTTCCTCGGACCCGTAGAAGATGCGCTCCCGGGCGAGATAGCCGTGCAGGTTCATCTGTCCCAGCCCGATCGCGTGGGATTCGTTGTTGCCCTGCTCGATCGAGGGCACCGACGTGATCGACGTCTGGTCACTCACCGCGGTCAGCGCGCGGATCGCCACCTCGATGGTCTGCGCGAAGTCGGGCGAGTCCATCGCCTTGGCGATGTTCAGCGACCCGAGGTTGCACGAAATGTCCTTGCCCACTTTGGAGTACGAGAGGTCATCGTTGAACTCCGACGGCGTGGACACCTGCAGGATCTCCGAGCACAGGTTCGAGTGCGTGATCTTGCCCTCGATCGGATTGGCCCGGTTCACTGTGTCCTCGAACATGATGTAGGGGTAGCCCGACTCGAACTGCAGCTCGGCCAGCGTCTGGAAGAACTCCCTCGCCTTGATTTTCGTCTTGCGGATGCGCGCGTCGTCGACCATCTCGTAGTACTTCTCGGTCACCGAGATGTCGGCGAAGGGCACCCCGTAGACCCGCTCGACGTCGTACGGCGAGAACAGGTACATGTCCTCGTTCTTCTTGGCCAGCTCGAAGGTGATGTCGGGGATCACTACGCCCAGGCTCAGCGTCTTGATCCGGATCTTCTCGTCGGCGTTCTCCCGCTTGGTGTCCAGGAAGCGGTAGATGTCGGGGTGATGCGCGTGCAGGTACACCGCGCCGGCCCCCTGGCGCGCGCCCAGTTGGTTGGCGTAGGAGAACGAGTCCTCGAGCAGCTTCATGATGGGGATGACGCCCGAAGACTGGTTCTCGATGTTCTTGATCGGCGCGCCGTGCTCACGAATGTTGGTCAGCAGCAACGCGACTCCGCCGCCGCGCTTGGACAGCTGCAGGGCGGAGTTGATCGATCGCCCGATCGACTCCATGTTGTCCTCGATGCGTAACAGGAAGCAGCTCACCGGCTCGCCGCGCTGCTTCTTGCCCGAGTTCAAGAACGTCGGGGTGGCCGGCTGGAAGCGGCCGTCGATGATCTCGTCGACCAGCTTCTCGGCCAGTCCGGTGTCGCCGGCGGCCAGGGTGAGCGCCACCATGACCACGCGGTCCTCGAAGCGCTCCAGGTAGCGCTTACCGTCGAAGGTCTTGAGCGTGTAGGAGGTGTAGTACTTGAACGCGCCGAGGAACGTCGGGAACCGGAACTTCTTGGCGTAGGCGCGGTCCAGCAGCTCCTTGACGAAGTTGCGCGAGTACTGGTCGAGAACCTCGCGCTCGTAATAGTTTTCGCGAATCAGGTAGTCGAGCTTCTCGTCCTGATTGTGGAAGAAGACCGTGTTCTGGTTGACGTGCTGCAGGAAGTACTCGCGAGCCGCCAGCACGTCCTTGTCGAACTGAATCCTGCCGTCGGCGTCGTACAGGTTCAGCATCGCGTTCAGGGCGTGGTAGTCCGTCTCGCCCGGTAGCGTGTGCGCGCCGGAGGTTACAGGCTCTGCAGTGACGGTTGGTGGCACGTCTGTTCCTTCCAGAAATCTTCCAAACCCGTGCGGACGGCTTCCACGTCGTCCGGGGTTCCCATCAGTTCGAAGCGGTAAAGGTAGGGAACGCCGCATTTGCGTGAGATCACGTTGCCCGCATAGGCGAATTCGGCGCCGAAGTTGTTGTTGCCCGCGGCGATGACGCCGCGGATCAACGACCGGTTGTGCTCGTTGTTCAGGAAAGCGATGACTTGCTTGGGAACATAGCCACCGGCATTCAGATCCGGGGTGGCCCGGCCGCCGCCGTACGTGGGCAGTATCAGCACGTACGGCTCGTCGACCTCGATCGGGCCATGCAGCGGTATCCGCGTGGCGGGAACACCCAGCTTTTCCACGAAGCGGTGGGTGTTCTCCGACACGGAGGAGAAATAGACCAGGTTGCGCGACTGCACCGCAACCTCCTTACCTGACGTCTGCCGCTAACTGCTCAGGCGCTGAGCGCCGATTCCGCGATGGCCCTGATGCGGTCCGGCCGGAACCCCGACCAGTGGTCGTTTCCGGCCACCACGACGGGGGCCTGCAGGTAACCCAGCGCCATCACGTAGTCGCGCGCCTCGTTGTCCAGCGTGATGTCGACCTTCTCGTAGCCGATGCCCTGCTTGTCCAGGGCCTTGAACGTGGCGCTGCACTGCACGCATGCCGGCTTGGTGTACACGGTGATGGTCATAGAAGCCGCTCCTTTGCGGAAGGTGGGACTTGTACGGACTGGCAACTACTCGGGTACTGCAACGAACTCTGTCCTCGCTGTGTTACAGCGGCCCGTCAAGTCCCCCGATTCCCGTCCTGCGGCCGTCGGGGTCGAATGACCTATCGAGCCGATTTCGGGTGGTGAACCAGGCCCCGGTCGGGCTGGTGAACCTGGGATCTGCCGGTCCTCGAAACACTACACCTAGTGGCTGGCAAGATATCGAGATACAAGATGTTCGGAATAACATTTCTGAAATTCGCTGGTCGTAAGCACTCTGGACGACACGCGCCCGGCGTGTCGCAGGTCACATTCGCCGCCTGAGTCATCCATGCGAACGGGTATATCACCGGCCACCGACAACTCCCCGCCGGCGCGGCGCGGGCCCCCCAATCCGACTCGCCGCCAGCAAAGCCGCCAGCCGGGGCTGGCGGCTTCTGCTATCCGGTTACAGCAACCTCGCTGGTCGTCCGGCGGCGGGCTTGTTGACTTCCGCCAATCAGTCGACTTCGGCGACCAGTTTCCCGACGACATCGCGTACGTTCCCCGAGAGCTCGGCGTGGTCCGCGGGCGCCTTGCCTTCCAGTGTTTTGAACGGCACCGAGAGCTTGATCGACTCGACCACGCGGGCACCGGCAATCCCGAACGACTTGCGGGTTTCGTCGTGCGCCCAGACCCCGCCGTACTGGCCGAACGAGCCGCCAATGACCGCCAGCGGCTTGCCCTTCAGCGCGCCGTCACCGAACGGGCGGGACAGCCAGTCGATCGCGTTCTTGATGACGGCCGGGATGCTGCCGTTGTATTCCGGGGTGACCACCAGCGCGGCGTCGGCCTCGGCCGCCGCGGTGCGCAGGGCGGTCACCGGGGCCAGCGGCGGGGCGTCGGCAGTCATCGCCTCATCGATCTCCTCGTTGTAGAACGGCAGGTCCGCCAGCCCGTCGAACACCGTCACGGTGACGCCGTCGGGGGCGATGTCAGATGCCAGTTCGGCGATCTGACGATTGATCGACGCCGCGCGCAGGCTCCCCACTAACGCCAAGACCTTGATGTTGTCTGCCACCGTCGCGTTTCCCTTCATTAGTTGGTCCATCCTCGCACACACAACCGGACCAGAGTCCGGTTGTATTCCCGCGGCGTTAAAGTACAGGAATGAGCAGTGTCGAGCGGTTGGGTGAACTACCCGTCTACCCGCTCCAAGCGGCCCAGCCGGAGCGGGGCGACGCGGCGCGCAACCGTGCCCTCCTGCTGGATGCCGCCCGTAGGCTGATCGCCGAGCGCGGCGCGGACGCGGTCACCATGGATGACGTCGCGGCCGCCGCCGGTGTCGGCAAGGGCACATTGTTTCGCCGGTTCGGCAGCCGCGCCGGCCTGATGATGGTGCTGCTCGACGAGGACGAGCAAGCCAGCCAGCAGGCCTTCCTGTTCGGCCCGCCTCCACTGGGACCCGACGCCGCGCCGGTCGACCGGCTGGTGGCGTTCGGTCGGGAACGCATCCGTTTCGCCCATACCCATCACGAACTGCTGTCGGAAGCACACCGCGATCCGCAGGCTCGCTACAGCGCGCCCGTCCTGGTGCACCACACCCACATCCGGGTGCTGCTCCAGGCGGCGCACACCACCGGCGACCTCGACGCTCAGACCGATGCCCTGTTGGCCCTCCTCCACGTGAACTATGTCGAGCACCAGCTCAACGAACGCGGCCACACCCTGCAGACGTTGGGTGACGCATGGGAAAGCTTGGCGCGCAAGCTTTGTGGGCGCTGATGAGCTCGGCCTGGGTCCTGCACGTCGACCTCGATCAGTTTCTGGCGTCGGTGGAGTTGCGCCGCCACCCCGAACTGGCCGGGCTGCCGGTCATCGTGGGCGGCAACGGCGACCCGACCGAGCCCCGCAAGGTGGTCACCTGCGCCTCCTACGAGGCCCGGGAATTCGGCGTGCACGCCGGCATGCCGTTGCGGGCCGCTTCGCGCCGCTGCCCCGATGCGACGTTTCTGCCCTCGGATGCGGCCGCCTACGACGCGGCGTCCGAAGAGGTGATGGGGCTGTTGCGAGACTTGGGGCATCCGGTCGAAGTGTGGGGCTGGGACGAGGCCTATGTCGGGCTGAACGGCGACGCGGCGGCCGATCCGGCCGCCGTGGCCGAAGAGATTCGCACGATCATCTCGTCGGAAACCGGGCTGTCCTGCTCGGTCGGAATCAGCGACAACAAGCAGCGCGCCAAGATCGCGACCGGCTTCGCCAAACCGGCGGGCATCTTCAAGCTCACCGATGCGAACTGGATGACCCTGATGGCGGATCGCCCGGTCGACGCACTGTGGGGCGTGGGGCCGAAGACGGCGAAAAAGCTTGCCACACTGGGAATTACGACAGTCTGGCAGCTCGCGCACAGTGATGCCGAGTTACTCACTTCTGCGTTCGGCCCGCGCACCGGCCTGTGGCTGCTGCTGCTGGCCAAGGGCGGCGGTGACGCGCAAGTCAGCGCCGAGCCGTGGATTCCCCGCTCCCGCAGCCACGTCGTCACCTTCCCGCGAGACCTCACCGATCGCGCCGAAATGGATTCGGCCATAACGCAACTGGCCGAACAGGCGTTGGCTGACGTGCTCGCGTCCGGCCGGATCGTGACGCGGGTGGCGGTTACCGTGCGAACCGCGACGTTCTACACCCGCACCAAAATCCGCAAGTTGGACGCGCCCACCACCGACCGCGACACCATCGTCGCCGCGGCGCTGGGCGTGCTGGAACTATTCGAGCTCGACCGCCCGATCCGGCTGCTCGGAGTGCGCCTCGAACTGGCCATGCCGGACTAGCGGCGCCGGAGCCGGCCGCAGCGCCCGGGTGAAGATGACGTTGACCTGACGCATCGCCACGCTGTAGGGCCACCAGGCCAGCCGCTTGAAGGCGTACAGCGCCCGGATGTCCGGTGAGGTGTAGATCAGGTAGCGGTTCTTGGCCACCCCGGCCAAGATCTTCTCGGCCGCCTTCTCCGGCGAGACGGCGTGGCCGCTGAACCGGTTCACCCAGCGCGCGACCTTGGGGTCTTCGCGGTCCACGCCGGCGATCTCGACGGTTTGCACCAGTGGGGTGTTCACCGCTCCCGGCACCACGACCGACACCCCGATGCGGTGGCGGGCCAGGTCGAAGCGCAGCACCTCCGACAGGCCGCGCAGGCCGTACTTGCTGGCGCTGTAGGCGGCATGCCACGGGAGCGCGACCAGCCCGGCCGCCGACGACACGTTGACCAGGTGCCCGCCATTGCGGGCGGCCACCATCGGCGGCACGAAGGATTCGATGACGTGGATCGGACCCATCAGGTTGATCGCGATCATCTTGCTCCACTGGTCGTGCGTCAGCCGGTCGACGGTGCCCCAGGCGGAGACTCCGGCGATGTTGAGCACGACGTCCATGCTCGGACGGTCGCGGTGGACGTCGGCGGCGAACGCCGCCACCTGGTCGTAGTCGGCGATGTCGAGCGCCCGGTGCGCGGGCACCTGAGCGCCCAGCGCGCGGGCGTCGGCCACGGTGAGCTCGAGGCCCTCCCGGTCCCGGTCGGTCAGATAGAGTTCGGCGCCCTGTGCGGCCAGCCGCAACGCGGTGGCCCGCCCGATGCCGCTGGCCGCGCCGGTGACCAGACACCGCTTGCCTGCGTAATACCCCTGCTGCCCCATTGCCGTGACGATACCGGCGGTAACGCCCTACGGGCGCCCGCCCCAGAGCGCGTGTAGCCACAACCGCTCGAGTACGCGCACGCGGCGGTCGCGATCGCTGTCACGGCCGGCCAGGATGGGATCGCCGGTCAGCATCAACGCGGTGGTACCGGCCAGGGTGCGGATCAGTGTCGGCAGGTCGTCGCTGATCGGGCTGGCGGTCCCGGCCTTCATCTCGGCCTCGACGATGGCGACGATCTGACCCAGCACCACCTCGAATTGTTGATCCATCAGGTTGCGAATCTCGACGTCGGTATTGCGGGCCTCGTTGCAGGCGGTCATCACCGGGTCGTTGTGCGCATAAACGGCCGCCGCGCTGCCGACCATGCGCTCGGCGAACTGCTCCGGCGACTCGCCCGGCTGGCGAGGGGCGAAATCCTGGGTTAGCGCTTCGAGTTCCTCGGCGGCCTCGGCCATCAGCTGGGCGAGTACGGCGTACTTGGAGTCGAAATAGAAGTAGAAGCCCGACCGGGCCACCCCGGCCCGGAGGCTGATGGTGCTGACCGACAGCTCCGCGAATGGCTTCTCCTGCAGCAGTTCCCGCACCGCCTGCAGGATCGCCTGGCGCTGCTTGTCGCCGCGCCGTTGCCCGCCCGGCTCCGGACTGGCGGGATGGCTGCTCATTCCCTGACCTTGCACCACGCCGGTCAAAAAGCAAACTTGACAGCCGTCAAGTTTTTTCCGAAGGTTATAAGACAGTGACGGCTGTCACCTCGGAGGGAACGCAAAGGAGCGTCTATGACCGCCACGATCAGCACCCCGCAGTACCTGCTGGACCAGGCGCGGCGCCGGTTCACCCCGACGCTGAACACCATCCCGGGGATGGGTGCGGTCGAAAGGCGTCTGCTCAGCCACGACTGGGAAACCAAGGTGCTGGCCGAACCGCCCGCCGGCAGCGGCCTCAAGCCCGTGCTGGGTGACGCCGGCCTCCCGATCCTCGGGCACATCATCGAGATGTTCCGGGGCGGGCCGGACTACGCACTGCATCTATATCGCACCCGCGGCCCCCTGCACTTCCTCGACTCGCCGATCATGCCGGCGGTGACCGCGCTGGGCCCGGACGCCACCCAGGCCGTGTTCTCCAACAAGAACAAGGACTTCTCGCAGCGGGGCTGGCACCCGGTGATCGGGCCGTTCTTCAACCGGGGCCTGATGATGCTGGACTTCGACGAGCACATGTACCACCGGCGCATCATGCAGGAGGCCTTCATCCGCAGCCGGCTGACCGGCTACGTCGAGCACATCGATCGGGTGGCCAGCGACATCGTCGCCGACTGGCCGACCAACGACGCGCGGTTCCTGTTCCACCCGGCGATGAAGGAACTCACCCTCGATATCGCATCCCTGGTGTTCATGGGGCACGAGCCGGGCACGGACCACGACCTGGTGACCAAGGTCAATCAGGCGTTCACGATCACGACGCGCGCGGGCGGCGCGATCATCCGGCAACCCCTTCCGCCGTTCAAATGGTGGCGCGGGCTGCGGGCCCGCAAGCTCCTCGAGGACTACTTCATCGAGCGGGTGAAGGAGCGCCGCAACGCCACCGGCAATGACATGCTCACGGTGTTGTGCCACACCGAGGACGACGACGGCAACAGCTTCACCGACGAAGACATCGTCAACCACATGATCTTCTTGATGATGGCCGCCCACGACACGTCGACGTCGACGACCACCACCATGGTGTACAACATGGCCGCGAACCCGGAGTGGCAGGAGCGGGCCCGTGAGGAGTCGGCTCGGCTCGGCGACGGCCCGTTGGACATCGAGGCGCTGGAGAAGCTGGAGACGCTCGAGCTGATCATGAACGAGTCGCTGCGCATGGTGACGCCGCTACCGTTCAATATGCGGCAGGCCGTGCGCGACACCGAGCTACTCGGCCATTACATCCCCGCCGGGACCAACATCACCATCTGGCCGGGCATGAATCACCGCCTGCCCGAATTGTGGACGGACCCAGACAAATTCGATCCCGACCGCTTCGCCGAGCCCCGCTCCGAGCACAAGAAGCATCGCTACGCCTTCGCGCCGTTCGGCGGCGGCGCGCACAAGTGCATCGGCATGGTGTTCGGTCAGCTGGAGGTCAAGACCGTCGTGCACCGACTGCTGCGACGCTACCGGCTGGAGCTGGCCCGGCCGGGCTATCAGCCGCACCTGGACTACGGCGGCATGCCGATACCGATGGACGGCATGCCGATCGTCCTGCGCCCGCTGTAGGCCTCAGGCGAGCAGTCGGTTAGCGCAGGCGATCACCGCGCGCAACGCCGACTGCGTCGAATCGTCCGACCAGCCCATCGCCCACTCGTCGCGGGCGCCGTTGCTGCCGCGGACGAAAGTGGCGGCGTGGCCGTCCGAGCCCAGCTGATGAAACTTGACGATCTCCACCGCGATCCCGCGATCATGCAGCATCGCAATCAGCGCCGCGATCGGGCCGCATGCGGCGGCGGTTGAAGTTCTGATGTGGTCGCCGACGGCGATGACGGCCTCGAAGTTGCGGGCCTGCGGTCCCGGCCGGGCGGTGTCGATGCACGCCCAGCCGCCCAGCCGGACGGGCCCGCCCGTGTGGGCGTAGGTCGCAACGAAATCTTCCCAGCACATCGCGTCGGCCTGTTCCCGCAGACCGCGGGGTAACGGCGCGCCGAACTGCTGGGCGAACCACACCGTGGCGGCGCACTGGCTGGCTTGGTTACTGGACGGGTCGAGCCGCTCGAAAAGAGTCATCGTGCCGGTCTTCTTCGGTCGAAAGGAGTGACCGACGGCGTAGCTTCCGACCCACAGCGGGGGGTCGGTCTGGGTCAGACCCCGCTGCGGGTGCTAGCTACTACGGCCTTCTTGAAGGCGCGATCGAGAAGACGCACGAGCGACGACATTAGCCGCATACGGCCCTGACATGCAAGTTTGCATAACGCGTCGGTCCGTCGCGAAATAAGTCAAAAATTTTGGTTTACGCGTGTGCAACAGGGGGTATGGGCGGGGGCAACAGTCGTTCAACGGCTGTGCAACAACCCCTCGGAAGAATGGTGAAAGAAGGCTCATCATGCAGGCGAAAACCACCAAGAAAATCCTTAAAACTGTCGCAGCCGCCACCGGGTTGGCCGCGGCGTTAATACTCCCCACCGGATGTGCATCGACGGCCGCCACAGGCGGCACAGGGCTGGGCGGGGGCGGAACCACTTGCGTGGGGCCTGTCTGCGTTGGCCTGTAAGTAATTTTCAAGTGGCCCTCGGGAAGCGATTCCCGGGGGCCGCTTGCGTTCAGCCGTTCGGCCCGGCCGACGGATCGAACCGCAGATACGCCTGAATCGTCGTGCCGCGGGCGGTCGTGTGGGTGCGCACCAGGTCCGAGATGGCATTGACCAGGTATAGCCCGCGGCTAGCGGGGCCGCACGGCCCCGGGTCCATTCGGCCCACCAGCGGATCTTCGAAGCACCCGCTGTCGCGAGCCTCGCACACCAGATAGCCGTCGTCGTGCCAGAAGGCGAGCTGGCACGCGCCGTCGGTGTACATCAGGCTGTTGCTGGCCAGCTCGGTCGCGACCAATTGCAGGTCCTCGATCCCGTCCTGGGACAACCCGATCCACCCGGCGTAATTCGTGGCGAACGAACGCGCGGGGCTGAGGTCCGACGACTTTTTGACCAAGTAGGTGACGGCGCGCGGATTGCCGGGGAGCGGCCGGTTGCAGCGCCGCAACGCGGCGTCGGGCGCGTAGTCGGCGCTGCGCTGCAGCGCGTCGCCGCTCCACAGCAACGGGTGCGTCGCTCGGACGTCCGCCAGCACGTCGTCGTCGAGCCGGCTTCCGTCGTAGAGGCACAAACCGGTCACCTGGTAGCCGTCCATTGCTCCGTTGACCAGGGCCTCGTGCTCCACGCAGGCGACCAGCTCTTCCGCGGTGCGGCCGGGCCAGGCAACTTGACTGACGATCCGCACCCGCTGGTCGGGGTGGTCGTCGACGAAAGCCCCCTCCATTGCCATCAGCCGGCTGGGGTTGCGGGCGACCTCGGTGATGTCGACCATCTGCAGATCTGCCGACGACTCGGCCGTGCCCAGCGCGTCATGGAGTAGCGCCAGTTGTTCCGACGGCACGGCGACCATGACCGCCTCATCCATCGCCAGCCCGTCGCTGACGAAGCGGCTCACGAAATCCAAGTACTCAGGCTGGGATTGGTAGATGAGTGCCGAATGGAGGAACCCGAGCTTTCCGATTTGGGTGCTTGCCGTCACTCCAGCACTCTCGCTCTCGATCACTAACGCCAACCCCCTGCTGGACCGGCCGTTCACTTCCTCCCTCCCCAGTACCCCCGACGGGCCTTCGCTATACCGCGCTGCAGATCACATCTGCGAACTACAGCCACCAGGACGCGGCGGCGTCCAGATGACGCCGCACGCGATACCGGGCCAGGCTCTCGTCACCCGCCTCGATGGCGTCGACGATCCGCAGGTGAGCGTGGTGGACGGCTAGGACGTCCGCCCAGGTCGGCGGCGCCTGCCCGGTGCTCGACCAGTGCCGCCGGAACAACTCGACGATGATGCGCAGGAACAAGTCGAGCAGCGAATTGCCCGCCAGTTGGGCCAATCCGACGTGGAACCGGAATTCCTCCACGGCGGCGTCGGCGACGTCGCCGGGCTTTTCGTCGACCTCGGACCGATGGGCGGACAGGAAGGCGGCCACCTCGGATTCGCCGCGCCGCTTGACCACCTTGGCGACGTTGTCGATCTCGATGGCGTCCCGGACGCACCGTAAGTCCTCGCGGCTCGGGTCGCGGTACTGGAGGTACAAAGCGATGGTGTCA
This sequence comes from Mycobacterium sp. 852002-53434_SCH5985345, assembly GCF_001667155.1. Taxonomy (NCBI): domain Bacteria; kingdom Bacillati; phylum Actinomycetota; class Actinomycetes; order Mycobacteriales; family Mycobacteriaceae; genus Mycobacterium; species Mycobacterium sp. 852002-53434_SCH5985345. The sequence goes on along the minus strand of NZ_LZIE01000053.1, from coordinate 81,577 downwards.
ATGCTCGCCTGCGCCTGCGGTGTGGCGATGACGAGCCCGCCGCCGGGCCCGCGGCGCATGTACGCGATCGAGTGGTATTCGAGCAGCCGCACCGCTTCGCGGAACACCGCGCGGCTCACCCGATAGCGCTCGAGGAGGGCCGTTTCGGTGCCGAAAACCGAACCGACCTTCCAACCGCCGGCCGCGATGTCGTCGCCGATAGTGGCCGCCAGCATCTCCGCCAGCTTGCCGCGGGGCATCTCGATGTTGAGCGGCCTGGGCCTGCGCCGTCTGCTCGCGTTGCGGGGGTGATGGTGCTGAAGCCAGGCGGTCACGGCCTCGACGTGTCGTTCGCTGAGGGTCTTGGCCCGCGCCGAGTCGCCGGACGTGACGGCCGCGACGATCTCGGAGTGGTCGACGTGCATCCGGTCGACCGCCTCGATGGCCTCGCTGGCCGTGTCCGTCCGCGACTGCAGGGCGTAGCGGGTGGTGAGCCGCATCAGCACGTCGATAAACAATTGCAGGACAGGGTTTTTCGATTGCTCCGCCAGGGCGATGTGGAACTCGTCCCGCGGTGTGGGCAACCCCGGCTTCCACTGTTCCTCGCCCCGCAACACGGCCCGCAGCCGAGCGATGCCCGCTTCGTCGATTCGTTCGGCGGCCAGCGAGGCCGCCAACGGCTCGAGCACCAGGCGCGCATTGAGCAGGTCGCCGAGCGTCGTGCCGAGGTATTCGAGATAGATGACGACGGCGCGGGTGGCGGGGCCGGCATCGGGCTCGCAGATGATCAGCCCGCCGCCCGGCCCGCGGCGCATCCGGGCCACCTGATGATGCTCGACGAGCCGGACGGCCTCGCGCAGCACCGAACGACTCACCCCGAAGCGCTCCTGCAGAGCGTGTTCGGAGCCCAGCGATTCGCCGATGGCCCAGCCGCGGCGGACGATCTCGGCCTCGAGGTCGCGCGCGATCTTGGAGGCCAGTTTGTTCCCGAGACCAGTGCTCATGTCAGGCCCAGCGGCGTTTTGGCGCAAGCCTTTTCAGCATGTGAGCAACATGCAGCCGGCGACGGGGCCGCCTCCGACGGAAACGACGCCGACGTCCGGGCGCTGCGCCACCTGCCGCTCCCCCGCCTCGCCGCGCAACTGCAGGCAGCCCTCGTGCAACGCCCAGTAGCCGTGCATGCGCCCGGCCGAGAGTTGGCCACCGTAGGTGTTCAGGGGGAGTTCGCCGTCGCGGGCGATGCGGGCGCCGCCTTCGACATAGGGCCCGGACTCGCCGTCGCCGCAGATTCCCAGGGCTTCCAGCCAGGCCAAGGTGAGATAGGTGAACCCGTCGTAGAGCTCGGCGACCTTGAGGTCGGACGGTTTCAGGTCGGTCCGCGACCACATCTGCGCCGCCGCATCCGACATCGCCATCTTCGGGTAGTCGTCGCGGTGGAACCAGCCGCCGGCGCCGTCGGATCCGCCGATCGCCTCCACCGCCACCGCGCGGTGCGGGCAGTCACGCGCGTACTCGGCGTGCGAGACCACCACCGCGATCGAGCCGTCGATCGGCACGTCGCAGTCCAGCAGCCCGAACGGCGTGGAAACCGGCCGCGCGCTGAGGTAGTCGGCCATGGTCATCGGGTCGCGGTACACCGCACGCGGATTCAGCGCGGCGTTGCGCCTGCCGTTGAGCGCCACCCAGCCCAGCTGTTGTTTGGTGGTCCCGTACAGCTCCATGTGGCGACGGCAGTTGAGTGCCAGCCAGTTCGCGGCGGAGTAGGCGTTGGCCGCGACCAGATCGTTGACGTCGTCCATCGCGCCGACGGCGGGCCGTTCGGCACCCTCAGGCGCCTCGAACATCCGCGCGAGCGGGGGCGCGGGCGCGTTCTCCTGCGGCTTGACGGGAACGGTGCCCCCGAGCATTTGGATGGTCCGGTACACCACCACGTGGCGGGCGCGACGCTCGGCGACCGCGCGGCACGCCGACATCACCGGGCTGAGCAACCCGCCGGTGCCGAAGCCGGATCCGCAATCCGCCGCCTCGATCCCCAGCTGGGCGTTGACGTCCCCGGCGGGGGTATCGCCCAGCGTCGCGATGCCGTCGACGTCGGACGGGACCAACCCGGCGTCCTCGATGGCGGCCCGCACCGATTCCATGGTCAGGTCAAGACCCGCGATGCCGCTGCGGCGACCGATCCGCGATATGCCGATGCCGGACAGGATCGCGTCCTTCTCGAAATGCGTCATGCACACCGCCCGTCAGCCCACCAGCCCCGCATCGGATCAATTGAGTGTACTGTATTCGTCGTGCCGGACGAGCCGCTGCTCATCGAATATTGCGACCATTGCGCCCATTGGGTGCATCCGGCGGCCGGCGAATGCCGCACGTGCGCAGGCCCGCTGGTGGCGCGGCCGGTTTCCGGCCGCGGCACGGTGTTCACCTATACGGTCAACCATCACCCGTACAACCCGGAGATTCCCGTCCCGTACGTGATCGCCATCGTCGAACTCGCCGAACAACAAGGTCTGCGGGTGGCCGCCAACATCGTTGACTGCGAACCCGATTCGGTCAGGTGCGGCATGACCGTCGACCTTCGGCCGGAAAAGGGCAGCGGCGGGGCGCCGTTGTTCGCACCCGCCTGACCCGGGCGGCTAGTTGATCAGCGGGTCGCGCGGCATGCCGAGGATCCGTTCGGCGATCTGATTGCGGGTGACCTCCGACGTGCCGCCGGCGATCGCCATGCCGCGCGCTCCCATCGCCAGCCGGCCCACCACCGCTCCGGGCCCATCCATGAGTGCGACCTCCGGACCGGCCAGTGCCGCCCAGATCGCGGCGCCGTCCACCATGTGGTCGGCCAGCTTCAGCTTGGTGATGTTGCCTTCCGGGCCGGGCCCGGCCCCCTCGACGCTGCGCGCGGCGCGACGCAGGTTCAGCAGCCGCAGCGCGTGATCGTCGGCGAGGAAGAATCCGATCCGAATCGGCGCGCCCGCCAAGCGATCTGACTGCTGCGCCGCGAGCTGCACCAGGGTGGACGCCAAGCCCTCGTAGAACGATCCGCTGCCACCGATGCTCACCCGCTCGTTGCCCAGCGTCGCGCGGGCGACCGTCCACCCCGAGTTGGGCGTCCCGACGACGTCCTCGTCGGGAACGAACACGTCGTTGAAGAACACCTCGTTGAATTCCGAGCCGCCGGTGATCTGCCGCAGCGGCCGCACCTCGACGCCCGGGCCCTTCATGTCGATGATGACGGTGGTGATGCCGGCGTGCTTAGGAACTTCGGGGTCGGTGCGGACGGTGGCCAGGCCGCGCGCGCAATACTGGGCCCCGCTGGTCCAGACCTTCTGCCCGTTGATCTTCCAGCCGCCGTCCACCCGGGTGGCTCGGGTCTTGACCGATGCCGCGTCGGAGCCGGCCTCGGGTTCGGAGAACAACTGGCACCAGATCTCCTCTTGGCGCAGCGCCTTCTCCACAAATCTCTCGATCTGCCAATCGGTTCCGTGCTGGATCAGGGTCAGGATCACCCACCCGGTGATCGAGTAATCGGGCCGCTTGATGCCGGCCGCCCGGAACTCCTCCTCGATCACCAGCTGCTCGACCGCATCGGCGGCGCGACCCCACGGCTTGGGCCAGTGCGGCATGACGTAACCCGTCTCGATCAGCTTGTCGCGTTGCGCCGTTTTGTCCAGGGCGGCGATCTCGGCGGCGTCGGCATGGATCCGCGTGCGCAATTCTTCGGCCTCGGGCGGCAGGTCCAGGCTGTTCTCCCGCTTGGCGCCGGCGGCCGTGCGCTCGAAGACATCCCTTGCCGGCGCGTCACCGCCGAACAGCGCCGCGATCACCAACGCGCGGCGCAGATGCAGATGGGCGTCGTGCTCCCAGGTGAATCCGATGCCGCCGTGCACCTGAATGTTCAGCTCGGCGTTGCGTGCATAGGCGGGGAAAGCCAGGGCCGCGGCCACCGCGGCGGCCAGCTGGAACTGGTTCTCGTCCTCGGACGCCGCGCGCGAGGCATCCCACACCGCGGCGACCCCCGACTCGGCTGCCACCAGCATGTTCGCGCAATGATGCTTGACCGCTTGGAAAGTGGCGATGGTGCGCCCGAACTGCTGCCGCACCTTGGCGTAGTCCACGGCGGCGTCCACGCAGTCCGCCGCGCCACCCACCGCCTCGGCGGCCAACAGCGTCCGCGCCCGGGCCAGCGCCGATGCCCGCGCGCCCACCAGGACGTCGTCGGCGTTGACGTTCACGTTCTCCAGGCGGACCCGTCCGGAGCGCCGGGTGGGGTCGAAGTTGTTCGGCACCTCGACCGACACGCCGGCGCGATCGCGCTCCAGCAGCAGCACGTCCTCGCCCGCGGTGATCAGCAGCAGCTCGGCCAGCCCGGCGCCAAGCACGATTCCGGCGTCACCGTCGGCGATCCCGTTCTTGAATTGCACCTGGCCGTCCAAGCCGATGCCCGCGGTGACGGTCCCGTCGATCAGCCCGGGCAGCAGCCGCGACTTCTGTTCGGCGCTACCGTCTTTGGCGATCACCGCCGAGGCGATGACGGTCGGCACGAACGGTCCGGGCGCGACGGCACGGCCGAGTTCCTCGACCACCACCACGAGTTCGGGCAGACCGTAACCGGAACCGCCGTGTTCTTCGTCGACGTGCAGGCCGAGCCAGCCCAGCTCGACGAGGTTCTGCCAGAAGGGTGGCCGGGATTCCTCGGCGGCGTCGAGCAGGGACCGCGCCGCCCAGCGAGCCTTCTGCGAGGTCAGGAACCCGCGCGCGACCTCGGCGAGTTCACGGTGGTCGTCGGTCAGTGCGATACCCATGAGGGGCCCTCCTCGCTACCGGCTGGGTAGCCGGCCCCGCTTCGAGGGGAAGCGGGGCGGCTACCTAAAGAGTGTACTTAATGCGAGGAGGGCGACCCGTGGGGGTGGCTACTTGGGAGCGAACCGCTGTCCGGCGTCCAGGCGCAGGCACTGGCCGTTGAGCATCGGGTTCTCCACGATGGCCGCCACCAGCTTGGCGTACTCGATCGGCCGGCCGAGACGCTTGGGGAAGGCCGCGTCCTTGGTGAGGGCCGCGGCGAATTCGTCCGGAATGCCCTGCGTCAATCCCGTGGCGAACAGGCTGGGCGCGATCGCCAGCACGCGGATGCCCAGCGAGCCCAGATCGCGGGCCATGGTCAGGCACATGCCGGCGATGCCGGCCTTGGCGGCGGTGTAGGCGACCTGCCCGATCTGCCCTTCGAAGGCCGCGATCGACGCGGTGTTGATGATCACGCCGCGCTCTTCGTCCTCGGGCTCGTTCTTGGCCATGTGCGCCGCCGCGAGCCGGCTGATGTTGAAGGTGGCGATGAGGTTGAGGTCGATCACGGACTGGAAGGATTCGAGGTCGTGGGGGCCGGACTTGGTCATCGTCCGCTTGGCGATGCCACCGCCGGCGGTGGTGATGATGACGTGCAGGCCGCCCAGCTTGTCGACGGCGGTCTGCAGGGTCTCCTCGGTGCCCATGAAGTCGGTGACGTCGACCGGGTAGAACGCGCCCCCGATGGCCTCGGCCACCTCTTTCCCGTCGGAACCCTCACGGTCGAAGATCGCGACGTCCGCCCCGCGCTCGGCCAGCAACTCCGCGGACGCACGGCCCATCCCCGACGCGCCGCCGATGACGACGACCTTCTTCCCGTTGATCTCCATCCGGACCCTTCCTTTCGGGTTGTCAGATCTCTTGCAATCTGTAACGTTACGTAGGCACGCTAGCGTGTCTGTCCGGCAGGGGTGACCCCGCCTTGTTCAAGAGCCATGCCAAGCTGATTTCGTGCTCCTTCTCGACGTCGCGACGACCTCACTTGACGTGGGCGGCACGTCGTCACGGCTGAGCAAGGTCGCCCACATCGCCGACCTGTTGCGCCGCGCGGCGGCCGACCCCGACGGGGTCGCGATCGTGGTCTCCTGGCTGTCGGGGGAGCTGCGCCAGCGCCAGATCGGGGTCGGCTGGGCGTCGTTGCGGTCGCGGCCGGCGCCGGCGTCGCGCCCGACGTTGACCGTCGCCGGTGTGGACGCCAGCTTCTCGGAGATCGGGGCGGTGTCGGGCAAGGGGTCACAGGCGCGGCGTGCCGAACTCGTGGCGGGACTGTTCGCCGCCGCGACCGACACCGAGCAGTCCTTCCTGGTGCGGTTGCTCGGCGGGGAGCTGCGCCAGGGCGCGCTGGCGGGCATCATGGCGGACGCGGTGGCCAGGGCAGCCGACATCCCGGTTGCGTCGGTACAGCGCGCCGCGATGCTGGGCGGGGACTTGCCGGCAGTGGCGGCCGCCGCCCTGAGCGGCGGGACCGGGGCGCTGGACGCGTTCGCCCTGCGGGCCGGCCGGCCGGTCGGCCCGATGCTGGCGCAGACCGCTACCGGGGTGGCCGATGCGCTCGAACGCCACGGCGGCACAACCATTTTCGAGGCGAAGCTGGACGGCGCCCGGGTGCAGATTCACCGGGCCGGCGATCAGGTCACCGTCTACACACGAAGCCTTGACGACGTCACCGCCCGGCTGCCCGAGGTGGTGGAGGCGACGCTGGCCCTGCCGGTGTGCGACCTCATCGCCGACGGTGAGGCGATCGCGCTGCGGCCCGACAACTCCCCGCATCGCTTCCAGGTCACCGCGTCGCGGTTCGGTCGATCGGTCGATGTGGACGCGGCCCGTGCGGCGCAACCACTTTCGGTGTTCTTCTTCGACATCTTGCACCGCGACGGCGCCGACCTGCTCGACGCGCCGACCGCCGAGCGGCTGGCCGCCCTGGACGCGCTGGTGCCGGCCGCGCAGCGGGTCGACCGGTTGCTCACCTCGGACGCCGCCGAGGCCGCCGGCTTCCTGGACGCGACACTGGCCGCCGGCCACGAAGGCGTGCTGGCCAAGGCGCCGGGCGCGCCGTATCAGGCGGGCCGGCGCGGGGCGGGCTGGCTAAAGGTCAAGCCGGTGCACACGCTGGATCTGGTGGTGCTCGCGGTGGAATGGGGATCGGGGCGCCGAAGCGGCAAGCTCTCCAACATCCATCTCGGGGCGCGCGACCCGGCCACCGGTGAATTCGTCATGGTGGGAAAGACTTTCAAGGGAATGACCGACGCCATGCTGGACTGGCAGACCGCACGGTTCAGCGAACTCGCCGTCAGCGGAACCGATGGTTACGTCGTGCGGTTGCGGCCCGAGCAGGTGGTCGAGGTGGCGTTGGACGGCGTCCAGAAATCCTCGCGCTACCCCGGCGGTGTGGCGCTGCGTTTCGCCCGGGTGGTGCGCTACCGCGACGACAAAGGCCCGGCGGACGCCGACACGATCGACGCCGTACGGGCGCTGTATTAAGTCGCGCGCTGTTCTTCTTCCGCGCGTAGGGTTTCCGCCGTGGCAGTGAAAGCGCGCGACGACGACGTCAGCTACATCCACACCGACGAGGAGCTGCCGCCCGTCGCGATCGTGGACCGCTCCCCCATCACCGTCCGGCACAAGATCGTGTTCGGAGCCGTCGCCGTGATCGGCGCGGTCGCGTGGGCGATCATCGCGTTCGCGCGCGGCGAGGCGGTGAACGCGGTCTGGTTCGTGGTCGCGGCGATCTGCACCTACCTCATCGGCTTCCGGTTCTACGCCCGGCTGATCGAGATGAAAATCGTCCGCCCGCGCGACGATCACGCCACGCCGGCCGAAGTGTTCGAGGACGGCACCGACTATGTGCCCACCGACCGGCGGGTGTTGTTCGGTCATCATTTCGCCGCCATCGCCGGAGCCGGACCACTCGTCGGCCCGGTGCTCGCCGCGCAGATGGGCTACCTGCCCTGCAGCATCTGGATAGTCATCGGCGCCGTGTTCGCCGGCGCGGTGCAGGATTACCTGGTCTTGTGGATCTCCACCCGGCGGCGGGGACGTTCCCTGGGCCAGATGGCCCGAGACGAACTCGGCGCCACCGGCGGCGCGGCCGCCCTGGTTGGGGCGTTCGTCATCATGGTGATCATCATCGCGGTGCTGGCGCTGGTGGTGGTGCGGGGCCTGGCCCAAAGCCCCTGGGGCGTGTTCTCCATCGGCATGACCATCCCCATCGCCCTCTTCATGGGGTGCTACCTGCGGTTCCTGCGGCCCGGGCGGGTCGCGGAGGTGTCGATCGTCGGATTCGTGCTGCTGATGCTGGCCGTGGCTTCCGGCAACTGGGTCGGTGAAACACCTTGGGCCGCAACGTGGTTGACCATCTCGCCGGTGACGGTTTCGTGGTTGATCATCGGCTACGGTTTCGTGGCTTCGGTGCTGCCGGTCTGGCTGCTGCTGGCCCCACGCGATTATCTCTCCACATTCATGAAGGTCGGCGCCATCGCTTTGCTCGCGGTCGGCATCTGCCTGGCCCGCCCGCTCATGCAGGCACCCGCGATCTCGCGGTTCGCCGCCAGCGGCGACGGGCCGGTGTTCCCCGGCTCGCTGTTCCCCTTCCTGTTCATCACCATCGCGTGCGGTGCGCTGTCCGGATTCCACGCGCTGATCTCGTCGGGGACGACGCCCAAGCTGCTGGAGAAGGAAAGCCAGATGCGGTTCATCGGGTACGGCGGCATGCTCACCGAGTCGTTCGTCGCCGTCATGGCCCTGATCAGCGCATCGATCCTCGACCAACACCTGTACTTCGCCCTCAACGCCCCGGCGGCGCAAACCGGCGGCACCGCGGCCACCGCCGCCGACTACGTCAATCGGCTCGGCCTGTCGGGGGCCCCGGCGACCGCGGACCAGCTCACCAGGGCCGCCGCCGGCGTGGGAGAAAAGTCGATCGTGTCGCGCACCGGTGGAGCCCCGACGCTGGCGGTCGGCATGTCGGAGGTGTTGCAGCGGGTCTTCGGCGGGGCGGGCCTCAAGGCGTTCTGGTATCACTTCGCGATCATGTTCGAGGCGCTGTTCATCCTGACCGCCGTCGACGCGGGCACCCGCGTCGCGCGGTTCATGCTGTCCGATGCGCTCGGCAACCTCGGCGGCCCGCTGGCCAAACTTCGCAACCCGAGCTGGCGCCCGGGCGTCTGGCTGTGCAGCCTCGCCGTGGCCGCGGCCTGGGGCAGCATCCTGCTGATGGGCGTCACGGATCCGCTGGGCGGTATCAACACCCTGTTTCCGCTGTTCGGAATCGCCAACCAGCTGCTGGCCGCCGTCGCGCTGACCGTCGTCACCGTGATCGTCGTCAAGAAGGGCCTGCTGAAGTGGGCGTGGATTCCCGGGATTCCGCTGCTGTGGGACTTGGCGGTCACGCTCACCGCGTCTTGGCAGAAGATCTTCTCGGCGGATCCCAATGTCGGTTACTGGACGCAACACTTCCAATTCCTCGCGGCGAGAAACGCCGGCAAGACGTCGTTCGGTTCGGCCAAGAACGCCCATCAACTCGACGACGTCATCAGGAACACCTTCATCCAGGGCACGCTGTCGGTTCTGTTCGCGCTTGTCGTCGTCATCGTGGTGATCACCGGGGTGGTCGTCGCGCTGGGCGCGATGCGCGGCGCGGGCAGGCCGCTGACCGAGGATGAGCCGGTGCCGTCGAAGCGGTTCGCGCCGTCGGGTCTGGTCGCGACCGCCGCCGAGCGGGAGTTGCAAAAACGATGGGACGCGCCGGTCAAAAAGGTCGTGTCGAACTCCCCAGCGCGGTCCTAAGATTGCGCGATGAGAGTCGGCATCGACTTTGGCACCACACACACTGTCGTTGCGGCCGTCGACCGAGGCAACTACCCCGTCATCTCGTTTGACGGCGTCGACGCGTGGCCGTCGATCGTTGCGGGCAACGCCGCCGGGGACTTGCGGTTCGGCGCGGAGGCCGCCGCCGTCCGCCACGACCCGGGGTGGTCGGTGTTGCGATCGTTCAAACGTCTGCTCAACGACGCCGGGCCCCAGACCGAGGTGAGCCTGGCCGGCCGCAGCCATCGACTGGCCGACCTGCTCACCGGCTTTCTGGCACAGCTCAAGAGCGACTTACTGCGCCACTCCAACGCCAGCCTCACCGCGGGGGAAACCATCGAGGCCGCTATCAGCGTGCCGGCCAACGCCTCGAGCGCCCAGCGCCTGCTGACACTGGATGCCTTCGTCGCGGCGGGGTTCCACGTCGTCGCGCTACTCAACGAGCCGTCGGCCGCGAGCCTGGAATACGCGCACCGGTACCGCTCCACGATCACCGCCAAACGGGAATACGTCCTCATCTACGACCTGGGCGGCGGCACCTTCGACGCGTCGCTGCTCAAGATGACCGGGCACGCGAACGAGGTCGTCATCAGTGAGGGCATCCAGCGCCTGGGCGGCGACGACTTCGACGAGGCGATCGTCGACCTCGTCCTGGCCGGTTCGCGGCTCTCCGGGGTGGACGACGCCGCCCGCGACCTGCTGCGGGAGGAGTGCGCCGCACGCAAAGAGGCCGTAGGTCCGCAGACCCGCCGCTTCCTGGTGGACCTGTCGGGCGTCGACGGGGCGGACCGGCCCCCGTTCTCGTGTCTGGTCGACGACGTCTATGCGGCCTGCGCGCCGCTGGTCGACAAGACGATGAAGCTGCTCGAACGCGTCCTGCACAACCCGGCGCCGGGCGGCGCCGACGTGACCTGGTCGGAGGTCGCCGGCATCTACGTCGTGGGCGGCGCCGGAAGCTTCCCGCTCGTTTCGCGGATGCTGCGCACCGCCTTCGGCGACAAGCGGGTCAAACGCTCACCGCACCCCTTCGCGGCCACCGCGATCGGCCTGGCCGTCTTCCTCGACAAGGAATCAAATTTCGCACTCTCCGAACGCTTCTCGCGCAACTTCGGCGTTTTCCGCGAGGCCGAGGCCGGCGCCGGTGTCGTCTTCGACCCGATCGTGTGCAAGGACGTCTCATTGCCCGCCGATGGGCGCACCCCGCTGGTGGTGAAGCGGACCTACCGGGCCGCGCACAACATCGGCCACTTCCGGTTCGTCGAGTGCAGCCGCCTGGTCAACGGCCGGCCCGACGGCGACGTGACGCCCTACGATCCGGTGTTGTTCCCGTTCGACCCGGCCCTGCACGGGCGCGACGACCTCGGGCGCCAGCCCGTCGGCCGGTGGCGGGACGGGCCCGATGTCGAGGAACGGTACGTCATCACGCCGAGCGGTGCGGTCGAAGTGACCCTGACGACGCAGCCGGCCGGATTCAAACGCACCTTCCGCCTGGAGCGCCGCGCCTCCGCGAGCGCGTGACGCGGCCATGGAGCTGTACGACGTCATGCGGACGACGTTCGCGGCGCGCGACTTCACCGACGACCCGGTGCCCGACGAGGTGTTGTGGCGCATCTTCGACAACGCCCGGTTCGCCCCGAGCGGGGGCAACCGGCAGGGCGCCCACATCACCGTGGTGCGCGACCCAGACACCCGTCGCCGCCTCGCCGAGCTGGGCGTGACCGCGGCCCGGCGCTACTACGCCCAGCTGCAGGCGGGTGAAAACCCTTGGAATTCAATCCATCCCAGCGGCGTGCCGCAGGACGTCATCGACCAGACCGAGATCCCCGACACTTTCGTCGCGCCGATCGCGAAAGCGCCAGTCGTTCTTGTGGTTTCGGTCGACCTGACCGTCGTCGCATCCATCGATCAGGACCTGGACCGCGTCGGCCTGGCCGGCGGCGCGTCGGTCTACCCGCTGATCTGGAACATTCTGCTGGCCGCCCGTAGCGAGGGGTACGGCGGCACCATCACGACCATGGCCATCGCGGCCGAGGACCGGGTCCGCCGGCTGCTGGGAATCCCCGACCTGCACGCGCTCGCCGCGGTTGTGCCCCTTGGCAAACCGGTGCGCCAGCCGACCAAGCTGCGCCGCCGCCCGGTCGGGGAATTCATCACTCGCGACCGTTTCGATGGTCCGGCGTTCGAGGGCTGAGGGGCTGTCCGTCCCTATTCGATGACATCGGCGTAGATGTCCAGCAGGCGGAACCTTGTCGCATCGAGATGCTCTCCGAGAACCGCGATCACACGCTTCTGCAGCTCGTACCCCAGTTCGTGGTCCTCTTCGCACTTGCCGCGCAGGCACTTGCCGTCGAAACCGATGGCGCGCGTCGTCTCGACCGCCCGCGCGTCGAACCGCCAGTTGTACGGTGGCACCAACCACGACCAGCCAAGGATGTCTCCGTCTCCGAGTGTCTGCACCGTCAAGCTGCCACGGCCCAGCGCGGGGGTTTCCAGCGCGATCCTGCCGGCGCGGATGAGGTAGAAGTGATCGGCGGGCTGGCCCTCGCGGAAGATCAACTCACCCGCGGTGAAGCGCAGGTTTGCCGCACACCCGACCGCCAACTGCACATAGCGCGGGTCCATCCCGCGGAAGAACGGGTGTCTGGCCAGAACGCCCTCTAGCGTCCGCACTGCCTGTTTCCTTCACCGGTGCCGATCAATCCTTAAGACGGACGATAGTTGATGATGAAGGCCAACGTTCGGCGATCGAAGAGAAGAATTACCACGGCATAGCCCTGCCTTGCGTCTCGGCGATAAGGAGCCATCCGAATGTCCACCTGGTTCATCACCGGCTGCTCGACCGGACTCGGTCGCGCGCTTGCCGAGGCCGTCATCGGGGCCGGTCACAACGCCGTCGTCACCGCGCGCGACGTCGCGAAGGTCGCCGACCTGGCCTCGGCCGCGCCCGAGCGGGTGCTCGCCGTCGCCCTCGACGTCACCGCCCCCGCACAGGTCGCCTCGGCGGTACGCGAGGCCCACGCCCGGTTCGGCGTCCCGGACGTACTGGTCAACAATGCCGGCTACGGGTACCGCGCCGCGGTCGAGGAGGGCGACGACGCCGATGTGCGCACGCTGTTCGAGACGCACTTCTTCGGCACGGTCGCCATGACCAAGGCCGTCCTGCCCGGCATGCGGGCACGCCGCAGCGGCGCGATCGTCAACATCTCCTCGATCGGCGCAACGGCGACTCCGGTGGGCTCCGGCTACTACGCGGCGGCCAAGGCGGCCATCGAAGGCATGAGCGGCGCTCTGCGCGGTGAGCTTGCCCCGCTGGGCATTTCGGTGACCGTCGTCGAGCCGGGCGCGTTCCGCACCGATTTCGCCGGACGCTCGCTCGTGCAGTCGTCCACCGTCATCGACGACTACGCCGCGACCGCCGGGCAGCGCCGTAAGGAGAACGACACCATGCACGGGAACCAGGCGGGCGACCCCGCCAAAGCGGCCACCGCGATCATCGCGGCGGTCGAATCCGACGAGCCGCCCGGCTTCCTGCTTCTCGGTCCGGACGCTCTTGGTCTTTATCGCTATGTCGCGGAGGCGCGCGCGGTTGAGATCGCGAAGTGGGAAGGGCTGACGAGCGGCACTAACTTCGGGCCGTAATCCGGCGGCGCCAACGTGCGAAGCTCCTCCATCGGCCGGCGGCGTGGTGCGCGGCGCTGACGCCGGCCGGGATGCCCAGCGGGGCAGCGATAATGACGACGATGGTGATGAGGGTCATGGCCGCTTCAGAACCGGATCAGGCCGCGGAGATTGACCCCGGCGTGCAAGTCGGCGTAGCCGGTGTTGATCTCGTCGAGGGTGTATTCCCGGGTGACGAGCTCGTCGAGCTTCAGCCGTCCGGCGCGGTACAGGTCGAGCATCCTGGGTATGTCGTGCCGGGGATTGGATGACCCGAAAAGCGAACCGCGAACCTGCTTTTCGTACAGGGTCAAATCGAAGAGCGACATGGCGACGGACGTGTCGGTCGGATGCGGGATCGCGGTCATCACCACCCTGCCGCGCTTGCCGACCAGGCTCAGCGCCTGAGCCACATACGCGCCTTCGGCCGAGTCGGTGCTGACCACGCAGACGTCGGCTCTCTGGCCGCGCGTCAGGTCGGTGATCAGGGCTTGCGCCTCGTCGACCGTCGCCGCGGTGTGGGTGGCGCCGAACTCCAGTGAACGGCCCCGCTTGTACTCCACGGGATCCAGCGCGACGATCACGCGTGCCCCCGCGATCCGCGCGCCTTGCACCGCGTTCATGCCGATCCCGCCCACGCCCATGACCACCACCGTGTCGCCGTCACGCGCTTCGCCGGTGCGCACCATGCTGCCGTAGCCGGTGGTGACTCCGCATCCCACCAGGGCGGCGGTGTCGAGCGCGGTGGATGGATCGACCTTGATCACCGATGCCAGTGGGACCACCGTGTATTCGGAGAACGTTCCCAGCACGCACATTTGGCCCAGCGCTTGGCCTTTCGCGTGGAATCGGAAAGTGCCGTCGAGTTGCGGTCCCGCGATGATGGCGGCGCCGAGCACGCACAGGTTGCTCATGCCGCGCGAACACGGTTCGCAGCGGCCGCAGGCGGGGATGAAGCTGAGCGCAACCGAATCGCCTTCGGCGACTTCGGTGACGCCCGGGCCGACATCGACGACGACGCCGGCGCCCTCATGCCCACCGACGACCGGTAGCTGCATCGGCATGTCGCCGGTGATCAGGTGGTCATCGGAGTGGCACAGCCCGGCGGCGGCCATCTTGACCAGGACCTCGTTCTCCTTGGGCCCGTCGAGATCGACCTCTTCGACCTCCCACTTCTGGTGCAGCCCCCACAGCACCGCTGCTTTCGTTTTCATCGAAAACTCCTTGGGATCAGCGCTTCTCGGGTGTCCAGGTTGCCGGCAGGCTGTTGACACCGTTGATGAAGTTGGCCAGGGCGTAATTGGGCCGCGGTGCCGAGATGTCCGGGATGCGCGTGTAGACCTCGGTCAGCAACGCCTTGAGCATGGTGCGCGCCAGCGCCGCGCCCAGGCAGAAGTGCGGACCGCCGCCGCCGAAGGCGATGTGCGGGTTCGGGTTTCGCAAGATGTTGAACAAGTGCGGGTCTTCGAAGACTTCCTCGTCGCGGTTGCCGGAGTAGTACCACAGCACCACCTTGTCGCCGGCCTTGATCTCCGAGCCGCGCACGGTGATGTCCTGGGTGGCGGTGCGGCGCATGTGCAGCAGCGGCGACCCCCAGCGCAACACCTCCTCGACGGCGGTGCCGACCCGGCCCTCGACGTCCTCGACGAGCAGGGCGCGCTGGTCGGGGAATTTCGAGAGGGCGGCGATGGCGTGGGCCGAGGCGTGCCGCGTGGTGTCGTTGGACGCGACACCCATCAAAACGAAGAAGGCCTTCAGCTCGTCGTCGGTCATCTTCTTGCCGTCGAACTCGGCCTGCACCATCCAGGTCATCAGGTCGTCGCCGGGGTTGGCCCGCCGCTCGGGGATCAAGACCGTAGCCACCGCGTGCAGATCCATCACGGCGCCCATGAACAGTTCGAGTTCGCTCTGCTCGCCGCGAATGTTCGGGTCTGTCCAGCCCACGAGCCGCTGCGCGGCGCTGACGGCCTGGTCACGCAGTTCACCTTCGGGCAGGCCGAAGAAGCTGCCGAAAATGCGGCCGGGCAGCTTGACCGAGACGAGTTGGACGAAGTCACCCTCACCCAGGTGCGCCATCTCGCTGACCAGGTCGTGGGCGTGGCCACGGATCCAGCCTTCCAAGCGGCGCACGTTTTTGGGCTTGAAGGCCTCCGTCGTGATTCCGCGCAGCTGGGTGTGCCGCGGGGCGTCCATGGCGATGAACGACTGGGCGATCTCCACCGCCTCGGGGGCGAAGTCCTCCATGGTGATGCCCTGCGCCGAGGAGAAGATCTCCGGGTGGCGGCTGGCCATCCGGATGTCCTCTTGTTTGGTCAGGGACCAGAAGCCCCTGGTGTTGAGCTCGGGAGGCAGCAGATCCGACTCCGCGGGGCGGCTCCAGGGCACGGGGTCCTCCGCGCGCAGGACGGCGAAGGCGGCGTCCCGCTGTTCCGGGGGTTTCGCCCAGAACTCGCGGGCGCTCAGATCGATGTCTTTATGGGTAGGCGCGGTCGTGGGTGCGGTGGTCATCGGGGGCCCTTTCTGGCGGTGGGCAGTGGTGCACGTCACCGCGGTTAGCACCCATGCTGGTCAGCGCGGTGGCGGCGCGGCACAGGCGCGAGTGCCAAACACTGGCCTGCGCGGGCCAGCCCACGGAACCGGCGATCAGGCGACCGGTGCCCGGAAGGTGGCCACCAGGCCCCCGCCGTCGCGCGCGGCGAAGTCGACCCGTCCGCCCATCGCTTCGGCGATCTGCTGCACAATCCACAGGCCGAGTCCGGCGGTGCCACGTTGGCCGCCGACGCTGACGTACTTGGTGGTCAGCTCGCCCAGGCTGTCGGCCGGGATCCCAGGCCCCCGGTCGGCCACCGCGCAGACCAATTCGTCGCCTTCCCGCGAGCACGTGACGTCGACCGGTTCACGCCGGCCGTGCCGGGAGGCGTTCTCCAGGAGGTTGGTCAGCAGCCGGCGCAGCCCTTGGGCGTTCACGGCCACGGCGCCAACGTCGCCACTGACGCTCAGCCGCAACCGCGGCGCCGCCAGACCGACGGCGTCGGCGGCGGCAACGATGAGGTCGGCCACGTCGACGCGACGGACCCGCCCAGTCGAGAATGTCGGCCGGCGACTCAGCGCGACGTCGGAGAGCGCGTCGAGCATGTCGGCCAGGTGGTGGACGTGGCGGGCCACCAGCTGCAGACTGGTTTCCCGGTCGGCCTGCGACATTGCCCGCTGCGAAGTCAGTGCCTCGGTCAGCGCCTCCAAAGACGTGACGGGAGTGCGGAATTCGTGCACCAGCACCTGAAGTCCGTCCTGTTGCGACTGGTATGAGCGCAGCAGGCGGGCCCGCAGGTCGCGTTCCTCTTCGGCGGCAGCGTGTTCGGTCTCGGCCTCTACCAGCGCCCGCACCCGGGAACGGTGTTCGCGTTCGGCGAGCGCGGAGAGCCCCGCGGTGATGATCGCGACGAAGATCAGATACACCGCCGACCACCCCGCCAGTAGGGCCGGAGCCGCGGCGACCGGAAGTCCGGGCGACGAAGTCAGCGCCACCGGAACATAGGCGGCGCCCAAAAGGATTGCGACCAACAAGGTTTCACCGAACGACAGCCGCGCCGCCGAGGCGATGACCGCCAGCGCCAGCACCGCTACCACCGGACTGTAGACGCCGCCGCTCAAGGCGATGAGCGCCAGCGTGAACGCCGAATCGAAGCCGGTGACCAGCCACGCGTACCTGGTGCGCCGCACCTCCAGCTGCGGATAGGCCATCACGACGGCCGCGTAGAGCATCGCGGCGCCCAACACCGCGACCGTGGCCGCGGTGTGCTGCCGGACCCACTGGGGTCCGATCGCCAGTAGCACCCCGATTGAGATGACCACGGCGACCCGCACCGCGACGACGATGCGGGCCAGCCCGTAGTCCTCGCCGTCGAAGTCCGTTCGATCGAGCGGTCTCACCCAGCTGACCATAGGGTTCGGGCTAGCATCGCGGCAATGACTCGTTCGCCGTTTGTCGTGGTGATCGTCGACGACCATGAGCTGTTCGCGCAGGGCCTGGCCCTGTTGCTCACCCGCGAATGGGGCGAACTGTTCACCGT
The DNA here is from genome assembly GCF_001667155.1 of Mycobacterium sp. 852002-53434_SCH5985345. Classification (NCBI taxonomy): domain Bacteria; kingdom Bacillati; phylum Actinomycetota; class Actinomycetes; order Mycobacteriales; family Mycobacteriaceae; genus Mycobacterium; species Mycobacterium sp. 852002-53434_SCH5985345. Next base: position 64,226 of record NZ_LZIE01000053.1, on the reverse strand, counting down.
CGGCGGCCAGACGACGTACGTGGAAGAGGCCGCCGACCTGGTGGCTCGCTGCGACGCCGATGTCGCGATCATCGACCTGTCGATGCCTCCCCTGGGCGGGGTCGCCGCCATCCGGCACATCAAGGCGCGCCACCCGAAGACCCGGATCCTGGCGCTTTCGGGGACCGACGACCTGGGGCTGGCCGAAGAGGCGTTGCGGGCCGGAGCCGACGGTTTTCTGCCCAAAACCGCCAGGCCGGAGGCGCTGGCGGGGCCACTATGGACGATCGCCGAGGGGTTGCGGGTCGTCGACGGCGCCCTGCTCGATGGGCTGCTGAGCAACACCCGCAAGCCGCCGTCCGAGCTGCTGGACAGCCTCAGCGCGCAGGATTTCCAACTGTGGACGCTGCTCGCGACCGGCATGGAGACCGGTGACATCGCCCAGCGGATGCTGGTGTCGGAGCGCACCGCCAAACGCATGGTCGCCGGGCTGCTGCACAAACTCGGAGTCAACAACCGCATCGCCGCTGCCGCGTTGGCCGGGCGCTACCGGTTGCTCGATGACGTTGCCGAAACCGGTCGGATCAGTTGAGGATCCGGATCGCTTGCGCGGGGCACATCGCGGCCGCCCGAATCACCCGTTCGCGGTCGGCTTCGGGCGGGTCCGGCTCGAGCACCACCACCTGTTCGGCACCGTCGGGAATGTCGAACACGTCGGGAGCCGCCAGCAGGCATTGCCCGTGCCCCTCGCAGAGGTCGTAGTCGACGGTGATGCGCATGATCGCCAGTATCGGCCCCTCCGGGGCACCGCGGACGGTCCGCCCGCGCCAGATGTGGCCTGGCCGGGCCAGCTAGTCCAGGGCCTTTCAGCCCTAGGCGGACGACGCAGCATCTGCTCATTCTGGAGACCCTTAGCGTTCCCTTCCTGAGCCGAAACCCGATCATGACCACTACCCGAACTCAGACCGCCTCGTCCCTCGAAGCGCCCGCCGTCACAGAACAGCGCATCCGCGAAGTCGATGCGATCGTCGACGCGGCGGCCGAGGCGGCCCGAGACTTCCGCAAGCTCGATCAGCAGCAGGTCGATGCGATCGTCGAGGCGATGGTGCGTGCCGGAGTCCGCGCGGCCGGCGAACTGGCCAGCGTGGCGATCGAGGAGACGGGCTTCGGCGTCTTCGAGGACAAGGTCGTCAAGAACTATGTGGCCACCGAGTTCCTGCACGACTATTTGCGCGACAAGAAATCGGTGGGAGTCGTCGAGGAGGACGTCGAGCACAACATTGCGTACGTGGCCGAGCCGATCGGGGTGGTGCTGGGCATCACCCCGGTGACCAACCCGACCTCGACGGTGCTGTTCAAGGCGATCGTCGCCGCCAAGACCCGCAACGCGATCCTCTTCCGGCCGTCACCGTATGCGGTGCGCTGCTGCGAACGCAGCCTCGAAATCCTCCGCACCGCGGCCGAAGCGGCCGGGATGCCGCCCGGGGCGCTGCAGGTCATTCCCGACGCCGCGCACGAGGTGACGCACTACCTGTTCAAGCATCCCAAGGTCGATTTCATCTGGGTGACCGGCGGACCGAAGATCGTCGCGTTGGCGAATTCGGCCGGAAAGCCGGGGCTGTCGGTCGGTCCCGGCAACGCGCCCATCTACGTTCACAAGACGGCCGACCTGAAAGGCGCGGTCGTCGACATCTTGATCTCGAAAACCTTTGACTCCTCGGTCATTTGCCCGGCCGAGCAAACCTGCATCATCGACGACGAGGTATACGACGAGGTGATCGCCGAGTTCGAGCGGATGGGCGCCCGAGTGCTCACCCCCGGCGAGGCCACGGCGGTGGCGGAGTTCGCCTTTGGCTGCGGCGACAAGATCTCGCACGAGGCCGTTGGGCAGAAGGCGTCGGAGCTGGCCGCCCGAGCCGGCTTCAACGTGCCGCCGACCGTGAAGGTGCTGCTGGCACAGCTACCCGCCGACTTGGACGAGCTCGCTTCGCATCCCCTGTTGCAGGAGAAGCTGATGCCGGTGCTCGGCGTGGTGCGCGCACGCGGCGTACAGCACGCCATCGACGTGGCCGTCCTGGTCACCGAGCATGGGGGGCTGGGTCACACGTCGGCGGTGTACGCCAACGACGAGAACGTCATCGAGGCATACGGTCTGGCGGTTCGCACGGGCCGCATCCTGGTGAACGCGCCCACTGCGGTCGGAGCCCTCGGCGGGGTCTACAACAACCTGACACCGACGTTCTCGCTGGGTTGCGGCACCTGGGGCGGCTCCAGCACGACGGAGAACGTCAACTATCGGCAGCTGCTGAACATCAAGACCGTCTCGCGGCGCCGTACCCCGCCCCAGTGGTTCCGTGTCCCGTCCAATACCTACTTCAACGAAGGCGCACTGGACAACTTGCGCGAGCTCGAATGCGAAACCGTCGTGGTGATCACCGACGTCCAGACCGAAGAGCGCGGTGTGGTCGAGGCGCTGCGCGGCAAGTTGCGCGCCCCACACGTGCAGGTGTTCAACGAGGTGACACCGGAGCCCGACGAGAGGACCATCCGCCGTGGTGTCGCGATGCTGCAGCGGGTCCAACCCGATCTGCTGGTCGCCGTAGGCGGCGGCTCGGTGCTGGACGCCGGCAAGGCGATCCGCCTGTTCTACGAACACCCGGAGAAGAGTCTCGACGAGTTGACGATGCCGTTCCTCGACCCGCGCAAGCGCGTGGCCGACTATCCGGTCGACCGCCATCGCGTCCAATTGGTGGCTGTCCCAACCACATCGGGTACCGGATCGGAAGTCTCACCGGCCGCGGTGCTGACCGTGCGCGGAAAGAAGGAGACGCTCGTCGACTACAGCCTGGTGCCTGACCTCGCGGTCGTCGACCCGGTCCTCACCTCGTCGATGCCGCAGACACTGACCGCCGACACCGGCATCGACGCGCTGACCCATGCGCTGGAGGCGGCCGTCTCGATCTTCGCGTCGCCGTATACGGATGCGTTGTGCGCCCAGGCGGCGCGACTGATCTTCGATGCGTTGCCGAGGGCATACGACGACCCCGACGACCTATCGGCGCGCACTGACATGTCCAATGCGGCAACCCTTGCCGGGCTTGCCTTTTCGAATGCGTTCGTCGGGACGAATCATGCGCTCGCCCATGCGGTCGGGGCGAGATTCGAGATCCCGCATGGCCGGGCGAACGGTATCTTCCTGCCGCACGTACTGCGCTACAACGCAAGTCTGCCCAGCAAGTTCATGCCCGCGCCGGGTTATTCCGCCTACGTGGCCCCGGACAAATACGCACAGCTCGGTCAGCTGATCTTCGGCGGCCATGAACCAGACGAATCCCGCGGCCGGTTGTTTCATGGGGTCGATGATCTGCTGAACCGACTGAACATGCCTCGATCGGTGCGCGAGTGCGGCGTCGACGAGAAGCAGTACCTGGAGGCGCTACCGGCGTTGGCGATGACGGCTTTCGAGGACCTCAGCAACCGCACGAATCCGCGGATGCCCTTGGTCAGCGAGATCTCCACGCTGCTTCGGGTGGCCTTCTACGGCGATGCCGAAGCACAACCTCAGCCGCGCAGCTGAGGCAGCACGTCACGCTCGTACGCGGCGAAGAACCCGTCCATGTCCGGGCCGACCTGCTGCACATACACCTCGTCGATGTCGGCGTCGAGATACTCCCGCAACTTCGCGACATGGGTGTCGGGGTCCGGCCCGCAGGTGACCGCTTCGGCAACCTGGTCCGGCGTGACGAGAGACATCAGGGCGGCGAAGTCCTTGGGGCGCGGCAGGGTCTGCGCCGATTGTCCGGGCAGCGCGTCGTTACCCCACAGCCGGTGCGCCGCCTTCAGCGCGGTGTCGGCGTCCTTGTCCCAGCTGACTTTGGCGCCGCCCTGCACGGGCTTGTCGCCGCCGCCGGACTCACGGAATGTCTTGACGAGGCCGGCATCCGGCATCACCAGAACGAAGCCGTCCCCGATGCGTCCGGCCAGCTCCGCGCCCTGCGGGCCGAAGCCGGAGACGTAGATCGGCACCGGCTGGTCGGGTCGCGTGTAGATGCGGGCCTCCTGCACCTCGTAGTGCTTGCCGTGGTGGCTCACCTCGTCGCCGCGGTGCAGCAGGCGGATCACGTCGACCGCCTCCTCCAGCATTTCCTGGCGCACGCCCACCGACGGCCACGGGTCGCCGAGGATGTGTTCGTTCAGCGCTTCGCCGCTGCCCACCCCGAGCACGAAGCGGCCGTCGAGTTGGACGGCGGCGGTGGCGGACGCCTGCGCGATGATCGCCGGGTGCGTCCGGATCGTCGGGCACGTGACGGCGGTGCTGACGGGCAGCGACGTCACCTCGGAGAGCGCCCCGATGACGCCCCACACGAAGGGGCTCTGGCCCTGCTCGTCGTTCCAAGGGTGAAAGTGGTCGGAGATCCACAGCGCGTCAAACCCGGCCGCCTCCGCACGCTTGGCCTGGTCCACGAGTTCCTTGGGGCTGTATTGCTCGCAGGACAGAAAGTATCCGATCTTCGTCATGCCGTGCGGGCTACCCCGCTGCGCGCCCGGTTATGCACCGTCTTCGCTGTTGATCCGCTGTACACCGCGGGGACCCGTCCGCTCGCGCGCCCGGCGCCGCAGCGCGACCACCCAGCCCAATGTCCCTGTCGGACTGGTTGTTTCGCAGAGCGCACAGCTACGCCCCGATTCGCGACCGAGGCGGCTTGGGGCCAACCGCATCCTCGCGCACCCAACCGCCGGGTCTCCCCAAAACCAATATGTTGCAAACGCTTTCGCCGCCGAGCCGGGACGGATTGGACGCACCGATGTGCTCGACGCCGGATTCCCCTCGGCAGGGCTCGCTTCTACGGGATCTTTTTTGCGATCCGTTTGGCGATCTGAGCACCCCGATCGCCGATGTGATCGGCGCAGGCGCTCACGTCGACGACAACGTTATTCGCGGTCGTCAACGCCCGCTGGCACGCCCAGCCCTCCCCACCCTCTTCTTGAACCCGAGTTATCGCCAAGACGCCGTCCTCGACGCTGGCCTTAGTCAGCGACCAGTAATGAGGGTTCGGGTCGCTCGGGTCATGCAGATCGACACGCCGGTTATCGCAGTTGGCCCAGCCGGTCACCTGGCTTGCATAGAAGTCATGGGCGGCCATAGCCCCAGGAAACGCCACCACCGCCTGGTAGGCGATGTGGTCCGCACGATCGCGGTGGTCCTTCAGCTCCTGAACGCGCACAGCTGTCCAGCCGCTGCCTTGGTAGGAGTAATCCTGTGCTTCGGCCCAAACCAAGCATCCATCCTCGAGGGGACGGTTGGTGTACATCGTGTCGGCGGAAGCCACGACTTCCATGTGAGCATCCATGATGGAGCCCACATCACCGGTATCGAGCAGCAATCCAGACAGCGCGCCGGTCGGCAGCGGTTGCGGGGCATGACCCAACGTCGGAGCCGCAACCACCCTCCCGTCGGTGGTCACGGTGCATCCCGCTGTCAGCGCGGACAGCACCAGGATCGACACCGCATGCCGCTTGCCCGCTAACCTCATCGGCCTATTTCACCCCACCCCTGCATGGTCACCAAGCCTATGCGGGGGCGCGGGAGAATCGCTTCGCCGGCTCGGAGAATAGAGTTCTCCAAGATCGAGAGACGGATTACTATGACCGTGTCCTGTCAGGTACCGCGCCCGAACGATGGGAGTCGTCATCGACGCCTCGATCCTCGATGCGCTACGCGCGCCGCGCGGCCGAGGCCGCCCCGACGGAGGGCCGCTCGCCTCACGTTGGCGGGCCGTGTCTGTCCGCCGCCTCACCGCGCCGGCCGAGCGGACGGGCTCCAGCACGGCGACCGTCATCGAGCCGGTGTGAGCGCGCCGGGCGCGCTGGAGCGCGATCGGCCGTGCGACGGTGTCGTCGTGCTGCGCCTGAACCGCCCGAAGCAGCTCAACGCCATCAACGAGGCGATGCAAACCGAATTGCGTGAGACGCTGGCCGATTTGGCCACCGACCGCTCAGTGCGTGCGGTGGTGCTGACCGGCGCGGGGCGAGGCTTTTGCGCCGGCATCGACGTGCGGGACTTCGGCCCATCGATGCTGGAGGCCACCGCACCCGCGCTGGAGCGGATGCGCTTCCAGGAGCGGATGGCGGGCCTGGTGGAAGCCGTCCGTGCGCTGCCGCAACCCGTGATCGCCGCGGTCAACGGACCCTGCGTGGGAGCCGGCCTCGCGCTATGCCTGGCGGCCGACATCCGAATCTGTTCGCAGAGCGCATCATTCGGCAACGCCGCCATCCTGCTCGGGCTCTCCGGGGCCGAGATGGGCATGAGCTACCACCTGCCGCGCATCGTCGGCACCAGCGTGGCCGCCGACTGGATGCTCACCGGCCGCACCGTGCCGGCCGCCGAAGCCGATCGGCGCGGCCTGGTCAGCGAGGTGCTCGAACCGAATCGGTTAGCGGAGCGGGCCGTCGAGTTGGCGTCGCTGATAGCCGGCCATGCCCCGCTGGGCGCGCAACTGACCAAGCGCGCCCTCCAGGTCAACACCGACGCCGCGAGTCTCTCCGCGGCGCTCGAGCTGGAGAACCGCAACCAGGTGATTTCGCACGCCACCGACGAGGCGGCCGAGCGCCGCAAGAAATGGACGTCGTGACGGAGTCAGCAACCTAGAAAGGACGCCGCATGGCGTGGGACTTCTCCACCGATCCCGAGTGGGCACAGCAACTCAAGTGGGTCGAGGACTTCGTGCGCGAGGAGTGCGAACCGATCGACCTGATCGTCAAGGAGTCGCACGACCTCAACGATCCGGTCCGCCAGGCCCTGATCCCGCCGCTGCAAGAGATCGTCAAGGACCGCGGCCTTTGGGCCACCCACCTCGGTCCGCATCTGGGCGGCCCGGGCTACGGCCAGGTGAAACTGGCGCTGCTCAACGAGATTCTGGGTCGGTCGGAATGCGCGCCGATCGTCTTCGGCTCCCAGGCTCCCGACTCGGGCAACAGCGAAATCCTGGCGCACTACGGCACCCCGGAACTCAAGGCCCGCTACCTCGAGCCACTGCTCGACAATCGGATCGTGTCCTGCTTTTCGATGACCGAGCCGCAGGGCGGTGCCGACCCTAAGGTCTTCCGCACCACCGCTGTACCCGACGGGAACCACTGGGTCATCAACGGCGAGAAGTGGTTTTCGTCATTCGCGTCGATGGCATCTTTCATCATCGTGATGGCCATGACCGATCCCGACGCGCCGCCGTATCAGCGTTATTCGATGTTCGTCGTTCCCGGCGATACCCCGGGCATCAACGTGCTGCGCGACGTCGGCCTGGGCTACCAGCCGGTCGGCGGCGGGCGCGAGGGCTATGTCCGCTATGAGAACGTGCGCGTGCCGGCCAATCACATGCTGGGTCCGCGGGGCGGGGCCTTCGTGGTCGCGCAAACCCGCTTGGGCGGCGGGCGGATTCACCACGCGATGCGCACCGTCGGGCTGGTCCGCCGGATCTTCGACATGCTCTGCGAGCGGGCGGTGTCGCGGTACACCCAGGGTGAGGTGCTGTCCAACAAGCAACTCGTTCAGGAGATGATCGCCGACTCGTGGATGGAGATCGAGGCCTTCCGGCTGCTGACGCTGCAAACCGCTTGGAAAATCGACCAATTCAACGATTACAAGGCGGTGCGGGCGGACATCTCGGCGGTCAAGGCGATGATGCAGAAGGTGCTGCACGACGTGTCGTCGCGGGCGCTGCAACTGCACGGATCACTGGGCACCACGCACGAGATGCCGTTCGTGCAGTACTTGGTGGAGTCGTTCGTGCTGGGGCTTGCCGACGGACCGACCGAGGTGCACAAGGTGACGCTGGCCCGCTTGCTGTTGAAGGACCGCGAGCCGGCACCCGACCTGTTTCCGTCCGAGCACCTACTGCGGTTGCGCGCGGCCGCGGAGGCGAAGTTCGCCGACAGGCTGGCCGGCATCCCCCGCGGTTAAACCGATTTGGTGACGCCGACGTACGACAGCACCACGTCGGACAGGTCGGTCATCCGGGTCAGCACCGCATAGGAGCGGATGAACGACTGGCCCACGCACCCGTCGATCTTGATGTGGAAGTTGCTGATCATGACCCAGGGATTGGCACCCTTGAATTGTTTCTTGATCACCGGCACCGTGAGGACGAGGCCGGGTTTCATTCCGATGCTCATCACGCCGTTCATCGGAGTCGAAACGAACGGCAGCAGGGGCGGCAATGTACCGGTGGTGTCGAAGGTGGGGCTGACGCCGGGGATGATGCCGACACCGCCCTCCATGATCACGCCGTTGGAGGTGCTCATGTCGATCCCGCAGCCGATCTGATAGCCCACTTCCAGGACGCCGTGGGGCTCTTCGGATCCTCTCAGCGAGCCGACGAAGATGCCGCTGGCCATGTATTCGCGCGACGCGACGGACGTGGTCAGCGGTGCCACCGGAACCTGCGACTCGTCCTTCGCGCCCAGCCCCAGGGTCCAGCCGTCCGGGGTGTTGAGGATGACGGGGGGATTCGAGGGCACCGCCCCCTCGGCCGGTGCCGAAACTGCAGCGGCAGGCTCGACCTCGGGACCGTCCTCAGGATCAGCGGCCGCCGCCGGCGCCGTGACCACAGACATGACGAGGCAAACGGCCACCACCAGCGCGCGACGAACGACCACGGCAACCGGCCTCACGCACGCCAACGTACGCACGTGCCGTTTCGAGTCGCGAAATTTGCCGGGCGGCCGATCAGAGTTGTTGTGTCTTTGTGACTCTTATGCGATATGGGCGCCGAAGGTAGGATTGAGCCTGTTAGCCGGCGGTTCAGGCAGACGACGGAAGGCCGCGACGATGAAACCTAGATTTGCTGCTCTACTCGTCGTGGGTTTGACGGCCCTTGCAGCTTTGACGGGCGGCACCGGAATGGCGGTGGGAATAGCGCTCGCGTCTCCGGACCCGGGCCAGGTGGACGACATCCCGACGATCGACGAATGGCAGATCCAGTACCCGACCACAATGACGAACCCATACGAAGATTCAGTCGGCTCGTCGGGTGACTGGGGTGGCGTCGGAATGTGGTGCCAAAATCTCCACGCCAACTGCAGCTGATCGGGTGACCCGTTAATCCAGCAGTGACCGCGCCCGATCCAGCAGCCTCGGGAGTGTTGCCGCCATGTCTTCCAATTCCTTTCGTGGTGTGCGCCTCCGCCGATTGTGCTTGACGATCAGCGACCACGTCGCCGCCGACTTGAAGCACGCCAGCGCGCTGAACCAGGCCAAGTCGGTGACCTCGCGGCCCAGCTCTTCCTGGTAGATCTCGGCGAGCTCACCGACGGGCGGCACCATCCCCGCTGAGCCGGTAACGCGCCGGTACGTGTCCGGGTCGCAGTTGATGAGAAACCAGCCGGCGTCGATACGCGGATCGCCCACCGACCAGATTTCCCAATCGATTACCGCGTTGATGCGGGAGCCAGCGGCCATCAGGTTGCCCAGCCGGAAATCGCCATGCACCACGCTCGGCCTGATAGCCGTTGGCGCGCAACCCAACAGCGCGTCGCGCACCCCGGGCCACTCGGGCACCAGCGCCGCGTCGACGGTCCCCAGCGTTTCGGACCACCGCCGGACCTCGGCGACCGCGTCGACAATCGGTTCACCGTCCAGGCCAAGCTCACTCGGTGACAGACCGTGCAGCGCGGCCATGACGCGGCACGCGTTGCGGTACCGGTCGCGAAGGCCGGGAGAATCGGCACAACCATCGAAAAGCGGTTCGACGCAGTCGCCCTCGACGCGTGACATGACGAACAAGGGCGGCGTGTGCGGCGGTTCTCCCCGGTCCTCCCACAGCACTTCGGGCACCGGAACCCGTGTTCCGGCAAGGGCTTTGATGATGCGCGCCTGCCGGAGCACGTCGCGATGCGCGACGGGCTCGACACCGGGCGGAGCAACCTTGATCACCACCGGCCGGTCCTCCATGGCGCCCCCGAACGTGAGACTGGAGGCCCCCCCGGACAGCGGCGCGACTCCGGTCACGCCGGCGCCGTCCAGTCGTCGCCGCAACTGGTCCGGCTCGAGCTCGGCCATTCAGCCGGCGGGCTTGGTCCAGCCGACCTCGGCGAGGAAGGGCTGGGTGTGCGCGATGCGCCCGGTCAGGGTCTTCGGGTCACCGGTACACAGCCGATAGGCCGTCTCGGTGATCAGTTCGATGTCCTCGGTGTCGGTCTTGGCCAGGTCGAGGGTGCCGGCCCCGGGCGTGGCCACGGGATTGCTGGGAGCGGCGGCGTTGACGGCGATGCCGTCGTCGTACAGCTCGGCCGCAAGGCTTTTCGTCAGCCGGTTGAGCGCGGCCTTGACCGTCCCGTAGATCCCGAAGCCCGCGGTGCGGTCGAATTCCGAGAACGGCGGTCCCGGCGGCAGATCGCCGCCCACCGAGGTCACGTTCAGGATCCAGCCCCGCCCGCGTTCGCGCATCGCCGGGATCGCCAGTTGGCTCAACTGCAGTGGGCCCAGAACATGCATCTCCATCATCAGGCGGGCCCGCCGTTCGGGAAACGCGTCCAGGGGCCGCAGGAAGGTCACCGCCGCATTGTTGACCAGGATGTCCGGGGGGCCGACGGCGCCGACCACCTCCGCGAAAAGCCGTTCGCGTTCCGCGGACTGGGACAGATCGGCTTGGACCGCGACGGCCTTCCCGCCGGCGGCCACAACCTCGTCCAGGGTTTGACTCAGCGACCCTTGGTATTTGGGGTCGGGGTCCATCGTGCGGGCGGTCAGCGCGACCGTGGCACCTCGCGAGGCGAGCCGTGCGGCGATCGCCTTGCCCAGCCCCCGGCTGCTGCCGGTGACGAGGGCCACCATCCCTTCGCACCGTCGGTCAGCGCTCATCATCGGCCTCCTACGGAAATGGCTTCTCCGTATCAGAGAATGCCATTATCATCCGCCGAGGGGAAGTGCCGTCCTGCGCAAGGCATCGATCGAGTAGTTCCCGCCGCCCGTGAACACCAGCAGCAGGAACGCGAAGCAGAAGAGGATCGCCAGCCCGCCGCCGTTGCCCGCCGGCGGATCGGCGACGGGCCAGAGCGCTTGCGGCTGATGGATCCAGAAATAGGCGACCGCCATCTCCCCCGAGGCCACGAACGCGACGGCCCGGGTGAACAGGCCGGTCGCGATCAGCAGACCCGCGACGACTTCGATCAACCCGGCGTACCAGCCGGGCCAGGAACCGAACTCGACGCGAACGGGCGAAGGGACGGGCCAGTCAAACAGGCTCCTCGAGCCGTAGGCCGCGAACAGCAATCCGTATACGGCCCGAAACACACTCAGCACCGCCGGCGTGTGGCGACCGAGCCGCCGTTCGAAATCCTTTGTCACGATCGAAAGGTTACGGTCGCAGCCCAGTCGAGCAGACGCCGCCAAAGGCGATGCCGGCCCGCCGCCATGTTGTGGCAGTGCGCGCTGTCGCCCAGCACCAGGGTGGTGATGTCCGGGCAGCTGCGATAGACACCGGCCTCGGCGCGTGGGTCCGGTGAGACGTCGACGACGCCGTACCCGATCAACACCGGGACATCGATCAGCGCGGCGTGTTCAGCGACGACCCCGGGGATCATGGCGGTGCCGAACACGCGCGGCACCATTGATTTTGCGACGACGCAGTCCGCGGCCACGACGTCGGCGGGAACATCGGCAAGGTGGAACCAGCTCTGCAAGTGCTCGCGCGGACCCTCGAAATAGGGCTGCGGCAGAGCGGACAGGATCTGCCGGGCGAGCTCGGCGCGTCCCTGCGCGGTTGCCGACCGGGCGATGAATTCCGGATCGAGGTTCAGCGGCGCCACGTGTTGATTGGTGCACCCGAGCAGGGCCAGTGCGGCGAAGCTGGAGAACAGTGCTTGTTGCGTGATCGCGAGGTAGCCGCCGAGGGAATGGGCCATTGCCACGGGGGGTGCTTGGATTCCCGTTACGTCAGGCAACGCGGAGACCGCATGAGCGAGCGCGGCGGCGATGTCGGTGAAGCCGAAATCACGTGCGGGTTGGGAGCTTTCGCCGGTGCCCAGGGGGTCGATGGTGACGACGGCGTAGCCGTTCCCGGTGGCGAAGTCGGCGAAGCTGTACCCGTGTTGACCGGGGATGCGCAGGTCCCAGTAGTCGCGGCTGTAGGTACCTCCAGGCAGACAGACCAATAGTGCCGGCGTCTGCGCACCGGTGCGCGCGGGATAGTACGTCGCGGCCAGCGACGCTTCCTCACCGATGACGTCGCCGACATCAAACTTCAACGGCCGCGCGGAAGGGTTCATCGGACGCCCATGTCGTTATCCTCCTCTGGGTGGCAGAGCCGAACGGGCCACCACGCAGTGTCTTCGCGGTGGCGCCATTTGTACCGGCCTAGCGTCATAATCGCTTATATCGGGCGGTTAAGACGTTGGCTCGTGGAATGGATTGGTGATGGCCGAACTTTCCCCCGTGGGCAATCGAATCCTTCGGGACGAGCCGCGCAGGTCAAGCAGCGGGTGAAGGAACTCAGCCACCGAAGGGCCGAGTTGCAGACGAAGCTAAGGCCCACAACCCCAATGAATCGTCCTCGGGTTAGCTTCCATCTGCCGTCCGCCCGTCGCCCGCCCAAGGAGATTTCGTGACATACGTTTTACTTCTCTGCGCCATTCTTGCGGAAGTAGCCGCGACCAGCCTGCTCAAGAGCACGGAAGGCTTCACCCGATTGTGGCCGACGGTCGTCTGCCTGACGGGTTACGCGATCTCATTTGCGCTCCTGGCGCTGTCGATCTCGCGCGGCATGCAAACGGACGTAGCCTATGCGCTGTGGTCGGCAATCGGTACGGCCCTGATCGTGCTGATCGCCGTGCTGTTTCTCGGCTCGACGATCTCGGTCGCCAAGATCGTCGGGGTCGGGCTGATCATCGCCGGCGTGCTGACGCTGAACCTGTCCGGCGCACACTGACGCTAGGTGTGGGCCGTCAACGGTGCACCCAGCAGACTGACCAGCGCGCTGGTCACCTCGTCGGGGCGTTCCTCCATGACGTAGTGGTCGGCGCCGCGCAGCCGAACCAGCGTGGCGTGCGGAACGGACTCGGCCATTTCGCGCGCGGTGCTGAACGGGATATAGGGATCGCGGTCACCCCAGATTACGGCGACCGGGCACCGTATCGTCCCGAGTCCCTCCGCGAGCCACGGGACGATGGGCACCGGATAGTGCGCGAAGAAGTTCCAGAACGTGCGCTTTCCCTCCGGCGAATTCATCCAGCCCAGGTACTCGGCTTCCAGCGCGGTGTCGAAACAGCCGAGCCTTCGGTACCGGGCCAGAGCTAAATGGTGCAGCGCCGCCAGCGGAAGATGTTGTGCGGCGCGAGACGCTGGCGGGTGGGTAGCGATCCAGTGTTGGCCCCGCGAGAAGCGGTAGAACCACGGGCGAAAGGTGCCATGTGCGCGGGTGTTCAACAGAGCGAGTCGCAGCACCCGCTCGGGATGGCGGATGGCATAGCCGAGTCCGATGAAGCCACCGTAATCGTGGGCGCACAGGTTGAACCGTTGCCATCCCAACTCCGCCACGAATCGTTCGATCCGCTCTACCTCTTCGTCGTAGGTGGGTGCGGTCGCCGGTGGAGCGGACCGGCCGAAGCCGGGCCAGTCCGGCGCCACGACATGATGGCTGTCGGCCAGCGCCTTGATCTGGTGGCGCCAGCAGGACGCGCTCTGGGGATAGCCGTGCAGCAGCAGGACCGGCTCGCCGGTGCCGGCAGCCTCGCCGAACACGTTGCATCCGTCGACGTTCCACATGGTCGAAACATATTCGGATTCGTGGTCGCGCTGCCCCTCGCTTTGAGACACACGGCGCTCCATTCCCGCCACCGCTATGCTCTTCTGACCTCAACGCCATACCGTCGCCGGCCCGTGAGCTGGTGTTTACGTAACAGCCTTCAACTGCGCGCCTGGTGTGCAAACATCGCTGCCAGACTGACGGTCTGCCGCCCCGGGGCGGACAGGTTGATTGCGGCAACCTCGAGGGATAGGACCCACCATGACCGATGTCGAGCAGACACCTTCCGATGGGCTCTCCCCCACCAGCCCCGCCCGGGCGGATCTGATTGAGCACTCCCGCACCGGGATGAGCGCGGCCGCGCTGCAGCGCGCCATCAACGACCACCTGCGCTACTCGATCGGCCGCCCGGCCGCGGCCCGGCGGCCCGAGCATTACTACCGGGCGCTCGCTCTGGCCGTGCGCGACCGGATGCAGGACCGACGCGTGGTCTCGACGCAGACCTCACTCGATCTCGGCCGGAAGGTGACCTGCTACCTGTCGGCGGAATTCCTGATGGGCCCGCAGCTGGGCAACAACCTGCTGAATCTGGGCATGGAGCGGGCCGCCCGTGACGCACTGTCGGCGATGGGCCAGAACCTGGACACGGTCCTGGCCTGCGAAGAGGAGCCGGGCTTGGGCAACGGCGGCCTCGGCCGGCTCGCCGCGTGCTACCTGGACTCGCTGGCCACCCTGGAGCGGCCGGCGATCGGCTACGGAATCCGTTACGAGTTCGGCATTTTCGATCAGGAGATCCACGACGGCTGGCAGGTTGAGCAGACCGACAACTGGCTGGACCACGGAAACCCTTGGGAGATAGCGAAACCCGACGTGAACTACGTGGTCAAGTGGGGCGGCTACGCCGCTCACGACACGGATGACGCCGGCCACGACCGCGTCCAATGGGTGCCGGGGCGGGTGCTGAAAGGGGTGGCCTATGACACGCCCATCCAGGGTTACGGCGTCAACACGTGCAACGTGCTGACGTTGTGGAGCGCGCGGGCCGTCAAGTCGTTCGCTTTGGAGGCCTTCAACACCGGCGATTACTACGGGGCGGTCGAGGACGAGGTCATGTCGGAGACCGTTACCAAGGTGCTCTACCCGAACGACGAGCCGGAGGCGGGTAAACAGCTGCGCCTGTTGCAGCAGTACTTCTTCGTGTCCTGCTCGCTGCAGCATGTGCTGCACATCATGGACGATCTCGCCGACGTTTCCGTCAAGGAGCTCCCCCAGCGGTTTGCCTTGCAGCTCAACGACACCCATCCATCGATCGGCGTGGCCGAGCTCATGCGGTTGCTGGTCGACGAACGCCAGCTGGACTGGGATGAGGCGTGGGAAATCACGGTGGCGACGTTCGGTTACACCAACCACACCCTGCTGCCCGAGGCATTGGAGACCTGGCCGCTGGATTTGTTCGCCGAGTCGCTGCCGCGCCACCTCGAGATCATCTACGAGATCAACCGCCGATTCCTCGACGAGGTGCGTGCGCGCTTCCCGGGCGACGAGGCGCGGGTCAGCCGGATGTCGCTCATCGGCGAGAACGGCGGCAAGAACGTCCGGATGGCGCACCTGGCCACCGTCGGCAGCCACGCCATCAACGGTGTCGCCGCGTTGCACTCCGAGTTGCTCAAAAGCAGTGTGCTCAAAGACTTCTACGAGCTGTGGCCGGAGCGGTTCAGCAACAAGACCAACGGCGTGACGCCGCGCCGCTTCCTGGCGCTGGCCAATCCCGGGCTCCGCGAACTGCTGGACCGCACCGTCGGGGACGGCTGGCTGACCGATCTCGGGCGCCTGCGCGGTCTCGAGCCATTCGTCGACGACGCCGCTTTCCGTCGCGAATGGCGCGACATCAAACGCAACAACAAAGCGCGCCTCGCCAAATACATCCGCTCGGTGGCCGGCGTCGAGCTCAATCCCGACTGGATGTTCGACGTCCAGGTCAAGCGCATCCACGAGTACAAGCGTCAGCATCTCAACGTGCTGCACGTCGTGGCGCTGTATCACCGGCTCAAGCAGGACCCGGGGCTGTCGATTCCGCAGCGGGCCTTCATCTTCGGCGGCAAGGCCGCGCCCGGATACTTCATGGCCAAGCGGATCATCAAGTTGATCAACGCCGTTGGGGAAACCGTCAACGCCGACCCGGACGTCAACCGGTTCCTGAAGGTGGCGTTCGTGCCGAACTTCAACGTGCAGAACGCCCACATGATTTACCCGGCCGCCGACCTGTCCGAGCAGATCTCCACGGCGGGCAAGGAAGCGTCCGGCACCGGGAACATGAAGTTCATGATCAACGGCGCCCTTACCGTCGGCACGCTCGACGGCGCGAACGTGGAGATGCGCGACGAGGTGGGCCCGGAGAATTTCTTCCTGTTCGGGCTCACCGAGCAGGAGGTCGAGTCGGTTAAGGCGGGCGGATACCGCCCTGGCGACTACATAGAGGGCAATGACGAGCTGCGTGCGGTGCTCGACCTGATTGCCGGCGGCACGTTCTCGCGCGGCGACACCGAGGTGTTCCGGCCCCTGGTGGACAACCTGCGCCATGACGACCCCTTCCTGGTGTGCGCCGACTATGCGGCCTACGTGAACTGCCAGGAACAGGTGAGCGCCGCGTGGCAGGACAGGGAGTCGTGGACAAAGATGTCCATCCTGAATACCGCCCGTAGCGGCAAGTTCTCATCCGACCGCGCGATCACCGAGTACTGCGACGACATCTGGAACGTGTGGCCGCTCACCGTCAAGATGTGAGAAAGCGGCTGATAATCGCCGCGCCCGGGCCTACGATCTCGCCATGCCGATTCTGGGCGATGCAACGGTGGTCCTCGCGCGGCTGACGAGGTCGACATCTAACGCGTTGCGCGTCGAGCTCGCGACCCCCGATGGCACCGAACTGGCGCGCGCCCAGCAAAAGGGCGGTGCCGCAGTGCTCTTCGGTTTTAAGAACGGGGGCAAGGGCGAGTACACACTGTCCGCTGCCAGCGGTGATGAACTCAGAATCGCGGTGGCCGGAACGACCACCATCACCAACCGCGGCACCCCGGTGGGAAAAATCGTCCCCGCCGACGGCGCGGCACGACTGGAAGATGGTGGCGGCACCGTGCTGGCGGAGGTGCGGCCGCACACCGGGCACAAGGCCGACGGCGCCTGGCATCATCGCTTATTGTCGCCGTCCGGCGAGGCGCTCGGCGTCCTCACCCTGATGACCGTTCACACCGGTTGGAGCGACATCGAATCCGAAGCCATCCAGTTGCTGTTCAACCGCAACGTGGCGACCCTGAAGGCACCATCGGCGGGTGCGATGCTCACCCTCGCCGCGCCGGCCGGTCCACACCTGGGCGACGTCCTGGCAGCGGCGTGCGTTGACTTCTCGGTGCTCCCCCGCGGGTACATCGACCAAAGCCAGACCTAGTCACAGCTGGGAAGATCCGGCACTCCGCTGGCCGTCAACCGTCCGCGCCGTCGACAACCAACCGGTGGCGCCACCGGCAGCGAATCGGCCCGAAACGGGTGCACCGGGGTCGACAGTGGACGTTTTCAAGGTCCACCGCAAGGATCGACACCGTGACCCCTGGCAGGAGGAAAGTGACCCGACGATTCCGTGGGCTTTTACTGGCCCCACTGACCGCGATGCTGGCGGTGCTGCTCGCGCCGTCCGCCTCGGCGGACACCTACACAGATCAGCTGGTGGGCAAGTTCAACGCCCAGACCCACGTGGTGGCCGACCCGGGGGCGAATCCGCCGTTGCGGGACCCGGACAGGCTGAACGACCAGATCCTCACCAGCCGCTGGACGTGGAGCTCCACGCCACCGATCTGGGTGGCGGCCGTCGCGCCCAGTCAGACCGGGGTGACCACCCCGGACGCCATCCACAACGTCATCCTGGGACGCAATCCGGCATTCAGCGGGATCATTCTCGTCATCGACTCCAAGGGCTACCACGTGCGGGCCTACAACGTGCCCAAGGCGATCGCAGACAGCGTCGACCCGTTCATGAGCCAGTCAGCCAGGGGCCACCGCAACGACCCGCAGGGCGCGACGAGTGAATTCGTCAGCAAATTGACCAGGCTGGACGTGTCCTCCGGAGGACCGGCGGCCACCACCTCCCCCGTCGTGCACAAGAACCCCGACCGCTGGGCGTGGTTGTGGACCATGCTTGTCTTCATTGCCGTCGCGTTGAGCGTGGTCGCCTTGGTCTCGTTCGCTGTCAGCCGAAATCGCAAGCGCCGCAAGGATGCAGACGAGCGCGAGCAGATCAAACAGGAATTGATCACCGCCGAATCCGGTGTCGCCGACATCGACAACGCGGTGCTCACCAACAGCGAAACGGACGTCAGCGCAGAGTCGACGAAGGCCAACGCCAGCCTCTACGACGCCCGAAAGGCCTACGAGACAGGCGACTACGGCGCGGCGAGGGCGCACCTGCGAGTAGTGGAGTCCACGGTGGCCAGGGCATACCAGAAGCTCGGACGCCCCGCGCCCAATGTTGGCGCTGTCGACTCGGTGCCCGGGGACGAGCGCAAGCAGGCCTCGGTACGGGCGAAGAATCCCGACACCGGCGAGTACGTGACGATCAACAACAACAACTACAGCACCACCCCGCAGCCCGGCTATCCGCACTACTACGGGGGTGGCTACTACAACGGAATGTTCTTCTACCCCGGCTATTACCCGTACGCATTCTGGGGCGCGGGTTGGGGTTGGGCGCTCACCGACGTCCTGCTGATGGATGCGCTGCTGGACGACCATTGGGGCGGCAGCTACGACCGCGGCTTCGAGGCCGGCCGCGACTCGGCGTATGCGGACGCCAACTACGACGGCGGCCAAAGCACCGGCTACGACAGTCAGCAAGGCGACGTCGGGTTCGGTGGGGGCTATGATTCCGGCGGCGACACCAGCTTCGCGGGCAACGACGGCTCGTACTCCGGCGGTGGCGACGTGGACTTCGGCGGCGGCTGGGACTCCGGCGGCGGATCCGACTTCGGCGGCTCCGATTTCGGCGGCGGCGGTTCGGACTCCAGCGGCGGCGACTTCGGGTTCTGATGCCCCAGAAGTAAGGTTTTCACCGATGAGTACCGACAAGATCAACCGCGGCATCCTGCTCGTCATGGCGGCGATCGGGGCAATCGCTTACGCGTTGCTCTACTCGCACGCCTCAATCGTCTTCAAGGTTCTGGTGCCGCTCGGTCTGGCCGTCCTGTTGGGCCTGATCGTCCGCGACGTCGTCAACACCCGGAAGCGGTGACACAGAAGGAGTTCGATGGTGACTGAGGGCTTGTTCGGTCTGCTGACCGTCGTCGCTTTAGGGCTGGCGTTGACGCTGGCCGCCATCGCCACCGTGTTCGTCCGGCGGATGGAGAGGCGACCAACCACCCCGATAAGCGAGGAAATCGGGAGCGCCAAAGAGGTCGTGCGCAAACTGCGCAAAGGCGAACCGATGTCGGCGGAAGAATTGGATTACGCGAAGCAAATCGTCGCCGATCGCAGTTCCTTCATGGCGCTCTGCATCCCCGGCGCGTTGTTCATGCTTGGTTGCTTTTACGTATTCGGCAGCCTTTACCACCTACACGGAGCGACGCCGTCCGAGCGGACATTTCTCGGGGTGATCCCCATGTTGACCTCCACGAACCTGGCCCTTCGCCTGCTCGGTAGCGCACGGTTGAAGAGGCGCCTGCGCAGCGCGCCCACCGCGTCGTAAGGGCCCCGCATGACGAGGTCCGGCACACCGAGATCGCGCCCGCGGTCCGCTTGCAGTAGTCTCTTTACCGTGGCATATCAACCAGATTGATATATCACCTGGTCTTGCCGCATGCGCACGGCGGTCGGGGACGGAACGAACACAAGGTCAGGAGGGGTTCGGGGAGATGAACGAGTGAGTCCTCGTTCAGTCAGCAGGACTGTCTTGCAGCGAGCCTGGATGCCGTTGGTCACCGTGGTCGCGGTCGGTGTCGGTCTGCTCTGCATGCACAAGGTGCACCAGTTCTCGGAACCCGAACCGGTCATCACGGTCAATGGCCCGCAGGCTCCCGAGCAGTTCAACCTCAAACGGATCACCTATGAGGTGTTCGGCTCCGCCGCGCAGGGCGGGAAACTCGTCTACATCGACATCGACGGCCATCCGCATCAGGTTGAAATCACAACTCTGCCGTGGTCCCACACGGAGACGACCACGCTCTCGGTAGCGTCCGGCAGCATCTCGGTGCATGTCCGCGGCGGTCAGGTGGGTTGCCGAATGCTCGTGGACGGCGTGGTCCGTGATGAACAGACGGACGACCATCAGGACGCCGACGTTGAGTGCAGGGTCAAGTCGGCATGAGCGAGCACCGTTTCGACGAGCCCCGGGTCAAGCGCCCGTTCATCCCCAGGATGGTCCGGGCTTTCGCGATACCGATCATCTTGTTTTGGGGCCTGCTCGCGGTCAGCACGAACACCTTTATGCCCCAAGTGGAACGGGTCGCTGAAGAACTCGCCGGACCGATGGTCCCGCATTACGCGCCCTCACAACGGGCGCTGCTGCACATCGGCGAAAAATTTCACGAATCCAACTCGACCAACTTGACCATGGTGGTGTTCGAGGCGAACCGACAGCTGGGAGACGCCGACCACCGGTACTACGACGATCTGATGCGCCGCCTCCAGCACGACACCCGGCACGTGCAATACGTGATGGACCTGTGGGGCAAGCCGTTCACCGCTGCCGGAGCACAGAGCGTCGACGGCAAGTGCACTTACGTGCTGTTGCGTCTCGCAGGCGACATCGGCCAGATTCAAGCCAACCAATCCGTGGACGCCGTCCGCGACATGATCAAGAATGACCCGCCGCCGCCCGGCCTCAAGGTCTACGTCAGCGGCGCGGCTCCGCTGGCCTCGGACACGCTGGCCATCGCAAATGCCAGCCTCAACAACGTCACGATCGTGACGATCTGCCTCATCGTGGTGATGCTGCTGCTGGTGTATCGCGCTCCTTCAACCCTGTTGGTGCCGCTGCTCGGGGTGCTCATCGAAATGCTCGTCGCGAAGGGCATCGTGTCCACGCTCGGTCACCTCGGGTACATCGAACTCTCGTCGTTCGCGGTGAACATCGTCATCGCGCTAACTCTGGGAGCGGGAACCGATTACGGCATCTTCTTGATGGGCCGGTATCACGAAGCGCGACAGGCGGGCGAAAGCCGGGAGGACAGTTTCTACATCGCGTACCAGGGTGTCGCGCCCATCATCATCGGCTCCGGCCTGACGATCGCGGGCGCATGTTATTGCTTGACGTTCGCGCGCCTTAACTACTTCCACACCATGGGGCCGGCCGTCGCGATCACCATGCTGTTCACCATCGCGGCGGCGATGACGCTGGGCCCGGCGGCGCTGACCGTCGGCAGCCTGTTCGGGATGTTCGACCCGAGGACCAACGCCAAGGGATATCTGTATAGGCGGATCGGGGCGAGCGTGGTGCGGTGGCCGGTGCCGATCCTGGTGGCCAGTTCCGCGGTCGTCATGCTCGGGGCGATCTTCGTGCCGACGTACCGGCAGAACTACGACGATCGGCAATACCAGCCGGCCAGTGCACCCGCCAATCTCGGCTTCCAAGCGGCGGATCGGCACTTCCCCAAAAGCAAGCTGTTCTCCGAGATGCTGATGGTCGAAACCGATCACGACATGCGCAACTCGGCCGACTTCATCTCGCTGGACCGCGTCGCGCGGGCCCTGATTCGCCTGCACGGTGTGGCGATGGTGCAAGGCATGACGCGGCCCTTGGGCCGAGCGCTCGAGCACGCCAGCATTCCGTACCTATTCACCACGCAGGGCAGCGGCAACGGCCAACAACTCCCGTTCAACAGGGAGCAAAACGCCAACACCGACGCGCAAGCCGAGATTCAGGCGCACTCCGTCGCGGTCTTACGCAAAGAGGTCGGCTTCTTCCAAAAGGTGTCCGACGAACTGCACCAGACGGTACTCACCGTCGAAGACCTCCAAAGGGTCAGCGACGACATCAGGGACGAAGTCTCGAACGTCGACGATTTCTTCCGGCCGATCAAGAGCTACTTCTATTGGGAGAGACACTGTTTCGACATCCCCATCTGCTGGACGTTCCGCTCCCTGTTTGAGACCATCGATCAAATCGACAAGTTGGCCGACGACATCGCGGACGCGAAAGTGTCTCTGCAGGAGGTGGACAAGACTTTCCCGCAGATCATCGCCCAACTGAAAGCCACCGCGGACGATACCGAGGCACTGCAGTCGAAGTTGGTCAACAGTTACGGATCCGCCGATCTGCAGACCACCCAGACCGAGCAGACATTCGATGATCTGATCAACGTCGGCAACGACTTCGACAAGTCCCGCAGCGACGACTTCTTCTACATCCCGCATGAGGGCTTCGACAACGACGATGTCAAGACGGGGATGAAGTTGATGATGTCGCCGGATGGCAAGGCGGCCCGGTTCATCGTCACCCACGAGGGCGACGCCATGGGCCCGGAAGGCGTGGAGCACGTCGAACAGTTCCCCGACGCGATAAAGACGATCCTCAAAGAGACCTCGTTGGCCGGCGCGCGGATCTACATCGGCGGTTCGGGGGCCAACGACAAGGACATCAAGGAATACGCGATGTCCGACCTGATGATCGCGGCGATCGCCGCCTTCGTGCTGATCTTCTTGATCATGATGTTCATCACGCGAAGTCTGGTGGCGGCCTTGGTGATTCCGGGCACCGTGGCCTTCTCCTACGCCGGCGCGTTCGGCCTGTCCATACTTGTCTGGCAGCACCTGATCGGCCTGCACCTGCACTGGCTCGTCCTACCGCTGACGTTCATCATCCTGGTGGCAGTCGGGTCGGACTACAACCTGCTGCTGATCAACAGGGTCAAAGAGGAGCTGCACGGCGGAATCCACACCGGTCTGATCCGCGCGCTCGGCAGCACGGGCGGGGTGGTGACATCCGCGGGTCTGGTCTTCGCCTTCACCATGCTGGCGATGCTCACCAGCGACCTCAGGACGATCGGCCAGGTGGGTTCGACCGTGTGCATCGGCCTGCTGCTCGACACCCTGATCGTGCGTTCGTTCGTCGTGCCGTGCATCCTGCGGATCCTTGGGCCGTGGTTCTGGTGGCCAACCCTGGTCCGCAGCCGTCCGGCGGTCGCGCGCTAGCCGGCGCCCTTGCCGTTGTCGACCCGATAGACGGCGCCGTGCACGGCCGCGGCGGCATCGCTGGCCAGGAAGGCGATCACGTTCGCGACATCGAGGGGCTGCATCATGCCGCGTGGCGAGGCGGTGCGCATGATCAGGTCGTAGTTGGGATTGTCCGGCGCACTGAAATGTTCGATCTGCGGTGTGAGCATCCCACCCGGGCATATTGCGTTGACGCGTAAGCGATCCGCGGTGTACTCCACCGCCAGGGCGCGGGTAAGTCCGATCAGGCCGTGCTTGGCGGCGCAGTAGCCCGCCGAGTACGCCTGGCCTTCGACACCGGCGATGGAGCCGACGTTGACGATGTTGCCGCCCCGCTCCAGCAGGTGCGGCAGCGCGGCCCGGCACAGGTAGAACGGCCCGTTCAGATTCACCGCAAGATCGTGCGCCCAGTCCTCATCGGTCATTGACTCCGTCCGACGCATCTGGTGGTGGCCGGCGACGTTGACCAGGACGTCGAGTCCGCCCAACTCGCGCACGCACTGCTCGACCGCGTCGCGGCAGGCCTGCGCAGAGGAAACGTCGACTGATGCGTAGGAACCATCTTGGCCGTCGGCGAATACCTCGGCCAAACGTGCGGTATCGCGGCCAATACCGAAAACCGTTGCGCCCTCGCGGGAGAACAGCCGAGCCGTCTCGGCGCCGAGGCCCGACGACGCTCCGGTCACCAGGGCGACCTTGCCCTCCAGCGTTGACATATCAGTCCGTCTCGCTCAATACCGCATCCGAGCAACGCCACCCCGCAGCAGCCCGAGGGGAGCAACAAATCTTGGCCCCCACAAGGTCATTGCCCGGCGCGCGGTTAACAACACGAGCAGACTGATCGCGAGCCGCCCCAGGGCCACCCTGCTCGTTCGCCTTCTCCAGCTTGGCGGCCTCGCCCCCGCGCGTCGGCCGAAGTAATAGCCGACACACATCGCCACCGTCAACGCGGCGACTGCCGCGAGCACCGTCATGATGATGAGCGTTGTGCGTCACCGTCGCGGCGCGATCACGCGCGGGATACACCTTGGCCAAGATGAGGCCAGGGCCGGGTCCGCCGCTATTCGGTCTCGCTGATGACATGAACGGCGACATAGCCGATGGGGATGCCGGTCCAGGTCGCAATGCATTCGCGCGCCGCCAGTTCCACCGCACCCCGGCGGCCGGTCCGCGTGATCCTGCTGATCTCGGGAATCCGGATAATCCACCCGTCAGCGTCACGCGTGATTTCGATATCGAAGCACTGGCCGACCATGGGGCACTTCACACGGGGAGCGGCCCGATGTGCACGGGCGCTGCGCAGTGACTGTCGGCGCAGCAGGGTGGGCTGAATGGGCATGGCTGCTTTCGGAGAGTCGCAATCAGAACCGCGGGCAAGAGTAATGCGCATTCAGACGAAAACCTAATCGGCCAGTCAGACTGGCACGCAACCGATGCGCACTCTCCACCAAGCCGTCGCCGGCACTTAATGTTTGTGCTTATGCGACTGGTCCAGGCGCCTGAACTCGCGGCGAGTGCCGTGTCCGCGTTGATAATCGGCAGTCTTGCCGCCCCGTCGGCGCATGCGGACGGCGGCTATGGGCCCGGCTCCTACGCGGTACCCGCCCAACTCCCCTATGGCACCTACGTCGCCCACGCCGAACCCGGCGACTACCGAGCGGCCTGTGTCTTCACCACGTGGACCAGCGATGGAAGACTGATCAACTCCGACAGCGGGATCCAAACTACCCCGGTCACAGCGGACCTCTCGGCACCCGCGGTGGCGAAGTTCATTACCCACGGCTGCACACCGTGGACGAAGGTCGGATGAGATCAGCGCCGGCGTTTGCGCGAGGCGGCCGAGCGCGCGGGTCGAGCACGCATGTGATCCCGGGCGCGACCCATGATGTCGCCGAGCGCGCGCACGTCCTCGCCGGAAAGCGCATCGAATAGCAGGTCGCGAACAACGTCGATATGGCCCGGTAGGACTTTGGCGAGCCGCGCGTGGCCGGCCTCCGTGATGCGGACGACCGTGGCGCGCTGGTCAGCGTCGCTGGCTCCGCGATCGATGAGGCCCGCATCCTCCAACAGACCCGCCTGATGGGTCAGACCGCTGCGGCTGTAGACCACGCCGTCGGCCAGCTCGGTCATGGTCAACCGGCGCTGGGCATCGGCGAGTTTCGCCAAGATCTCGAACTGCACATAGCTGAGATCGCCCTCGGCCCGTAACTGTCGTTGCACGGCGTACTGCAGCAGGCTGACTCCCTCCATAAGGGCGAAGTACGTGCGCATCTGCTGGGGCTTGAGCGACTCCGTCATGCCGCGATCATAATGCTTCGACCTTGAAGCAATGTGGCCGTTGTCACTCCTCCGTCCGGAATCGCTTTGACTTCGAAACAAGTTATGCCGACTGCAACTGCTTCGATCTCGAAGCACCTACGAATGGAGGAGATCATGAAGGCTGTGCAGTATCACCGTTACGGCGGAAGCGACGTTCTGCGGTATGAGGAGGTTCAGCGGCCGGTGCCCGGCCCGGGCCAGGTCCTGGTGCAGGTGGCCGCCACCTCGTTCAACCCCGTCGATGCCGGCATCCGCGGCGGCTACCTGTCCGAGGTGTACGCCATCTCCTTCCCGCACACCCCGGGCGTCGACGTTGCCGGCACCATCGCCGGGCTCGGCGAGGGGGTGACCGGCTGGAAGGTTGGCGACGCCGTCGTCGGGATGCTTCCGCTGGATGCCCCCGGCGCTGCCGCCGAGTACGCGCTCGCACCGGCCGAGGTGCTGACCGCCGCGCCGAAGTCGGTGCCGCTGGCCGATGCCTCCGCGCTACCGACCGTCGGCTTGACCGCGTGGCAGGCGTTGCTCGAAATCGCCGAACTCCGGGCGGGCCAGTCGGTGCTGGTCAACGGGGCGGGTGGAGCGGTCGGCGGCTACGCGGTTCAACTGGCCAAGCAGGCCGGAGCCGTCGTCACCGCGACCGCCTCGGCCCGCAGCGAGAACCGCCTGCGGCGCCACGGGGCCGACCAAATCATCGACTACATCGACTACGCGGCCACCCCGCTCGCCGTCGCCGGGCAGCCCTTCGACGTGGTGCTGAATCTGGTCAGTACCGCACCGGAGCAGACCGCGGCCCTCGTCGGTCTGGTCGCCGACGGTGGGTTTTATCTCGGCACCATGACGTCGGGAGAGGAGGACCCGGCGCGGCGGGTGCGGGCGCAGCGCGTTTTCGTCCGCAGCGACGCCGCGCAGCTGGGAGAACTCGTCAGCCGGGTCGACGCCGGACAACTGGTGATCGACGTCGCCGACCGCCGCTCGCTGACCGACGCGGCAGCCGTGCACGATGACTCCGACGCCAATCGCCTGCCGGGAAAGACGATCCTGGTTCCTGGGCTGTGAGGTTCGGCCGATCGGGCGCGATAGCGAATGTCCGCCCTCGCTATCCCGCTCGGCTCGGCGGAAACTCGGCTCGCTTCTCGATGGCATCGCGGTAGGCATAAACCCGGCCGGCGACGGTCCCGAGCACCGCGATGGTGTGACCGCCGCGCCCGTACGCGGCGACGAACTCCCACGAGCGGGGATCGCCTTCGATGATTTCGACGGAGTCGTAATCGGTTGGCACGCCCAGCATCTGCAGCTTGACATCATATTGATCGGACCAGAAGTACGGCGCCTCGTCATTGGGTTCAGCGTCCTGCGGCCCGGCCAGCAGGGTCCGGGCGGCGGCCGCACCCTGGCGGCCGGCGTCCTCCCAGTGCTCGGTACGCAGGTGCCGCTCGTACAGCGGGTGCCACCAGCGCGCGACGTCACCGGCCGCAACAACCGGGACGTCCGCAGTGCTGCCGTCGGCGACACCGCAGGCGTCACAGATCACCCCGTCGTCGACGCGCAATCCGGAGCCGTCCAGCCAGTCGGTGGCCGGGGTGACGCCGAGTCCGACGATGACGAGGTCGGCCGCAACCTGCGAGCCGTCGGTGAGCCGAACACCCTCCACCCGACCGTCGCCCACGAATCCGTCGACGCCCACGCCCACCCGCAGGTCCACGCCGCGTTGCCGGTGCAGGTCGGCCCAGCGCGACGCCAGCTCCTCACCCAGCGCGGAAACCATTGGGCTGCTAGCCTTTTCGATCAG
The DNA here is from genome assembly GCF_001667155.1 of Mycobacterium sp. 852002-53434_SCH5985345. Classification (NCBI taxonomy): domain Bacteria; kingdom Bacillati; phylum Actinomycetota; class Actinomycetes; order Mycobacteriales; family Mycobacteriaceae; genus Mycobacterium; species Mycobacterium sp. 852002-53434_SCH5985345. Next base: position 37,208 of record NZ_LZIE01000053.1, on the reverse strand, counting down.
CACCACGTCCAAATCCATTGACCGGCAACTCGCGGCGACCTCGGCACCGATGAACCCGCCGCCGACGACCACCACCCGCGGCCGCGAACCCAGCCGGTCCCGGATTGCCAGGCAGTCCTCCACCGTGCGCAGCAGCAGCACCCCGTCGGGAACCGAACCGCCCGGCCATTCGCGTGGCACCGCACCGCTGGCGATCACCAGCCCATCGAACGGCAAGGCAAGTTCTTCGCCGTCGTCGCGCACGTGAATGGTGCGCGAGGACATGTCCAACTTAAGGGCCGATGCGCCACGCAAGACCCGCGCTTCCATGTCGAATTGCGGCGCCAGATCGACGCCGGCCCGGTGCACTTTGCCGGTCAACAACTTCTTCGACAACGGCGGGCGATGGTAGGGGGCGTGCCGCTCAGCACCAACGATCGTCAGGGCACCGTCATAGCCTTCCTGCCGCAGCGTCTCGGCCGCGCGCGTCCCGGCGACACCCGCCCCGACGACGACAACTTCTTTCAGCTGGCGACTCGGCATTGCTCAGCCCTTCACCGTGATCGCCTGTGTGGGACAAGACACCTCGGCGCCGATCAACTGCTGGCGCAGCTCCTCCGGCGGCTCGTCCTGCAGCACGTGCAGACCGTCCTCGCGCACGTCGAACACCTCGTGGCAGATGCTCATGCACACGCCGTTGCCATCGCAGGTGTCGAGATCCACCGAAACCTTCATCGCACCTTCGCCTTTCGCGCTCCGTTGCCGGACGTCTCGATCCCGTCAGTTTGATCCGGCGACTTTCCTTGGGATCGCGCCCGCTCCCGGGCGGCCTTGGCCACCGGCGAATACGCCAGGTAGTCGATCGCCATCTGCGTGGACGCCTCCTCGTTCGGATGATGGCTGGGCCGCATGTACCTCATGGGCGTCGTCACCATCAGCTTCCAAGGGCCAGGCAACCGGTACTCGCGAGCGGCCCAGAGCCAGTCCCGCAAGCGCCACTTGCGGTCGATGGTGGGGTCTTGGGCCATCAGGTAACGAGCCCCCGCGACCCACCAGCCGATGAACAGCGGCGAGACGAACAGCATCGAGAACGCCCTGATCAAGTAGCTCCCGGAGACGTGCTGGTAGACGTCGAAGACCAGCGAGCGGTGCTCGACCTCCTCGGCGCCGTGCCAACGCAGCAGGTCAAGCATCATGGGGTCGGCCTTCGCGTAGTCCAGACCTCGGTTCGTCAGCACCCACTGGCCCAACATCGCGGTGTAATGTTCCAGCGCGGCCACGTCGGCCAGCCGCCGATACAGCCACCACCGCTTCATGGCCGGCGGAAACCACTTCGGCGGGTCGCCCAGCGTCATCGACAACAGCCTCCCGAGCCGATCGGTGTACGGCTTGGTGTCGATGCCCTGCTCGGCGAGGTGGTCGAGCACCACCTGGTGCGCCCACGCATGCCAGGACTCCTGCTGGATGAACGGCTTGATCGCCGCCTCCAACTCCGGGTCATCGACCAGCGACGACGCCTCGAGGACGGCCTTGATGAAGTGGCGCTCGCCCTCGGGCAGCAGCAGGTGCAGGACGTTGATCATGTGCGTCGAGAACGGATCGTCGGGCACCCAGTGCAGCGGCGTCTCCGACCAATCGAACCGGACCATCCGGCGATACATGGGGTGTCCCTCGTGGTGAAGTTGGACCTCGGGCATTCAGAAGCTCCCTCCCGCCTACAGGCCATGCGGGCGTCGATTCTCTGCGAACAACCGTTCACTCGGCCGCGTACCCACGCGCGCGGCGGGTTATGCGTACCGGCGGTACGAGGTTTCTGAGAGTTCGCTGCCGAGCCGGATGTCGGCTTGCCCGGGCGCCATTGACTCGACACGGTGAACCGTAGAAACCGATTCGGATCGACTGCGAAGCGCCACTTATGGTGACAAAAGTCACAAATTTAACATCACGCGATGCAGGACTTGTCGGCGAGTGCGCAGCGGTCGCGCCCTCTCCCCCGGCGCGACGTGTTGCTCTACGCCATCACGATGGCGGCACTGCCAGGGTTGTACGCGGCGTCGACCAGTGTCGCCGTCCCTGCGCGGGCTGCCGCCCCCCTCCGGCTGATCGACTTCGCCACGCGCCAGATTCCAGCCGACCACATCCGGGCTGCGGGGTACTCCGGGGTGATCAACTACGTCTCGCTATCGCGTCCCGGCTCGTCCATGGGCGCCAAGCCGATCACGCGGTCTTACGCCGAGCAGCTGACCGCTAGTGGGCTGATGATCGTCAGCAATTACCAATACGGAAAGCCGGGCGGGACGGCACCATCGGACTTCAGGCGTGGGTTCGAGGGCGGCGTGGCCGATGCGCGCACCGCCTGGGGCCTGCATACCGCGGCGGGTGGTGGCCAGAGCGCCCCGATCTTCTTCAGCATCGACGAAGACATCAACCACGACACCTGGAACAACCTGGCGCTCAAGTGGTTCCGCGGAATCAATTCGGTGCTGGGAGTGCAGCGCACCGGCGTCTACGGTGGTATCGATGTGTGCCAGTGGGCCGCCGCCGACGGGGTGATCGGCAATTCGCGCACCCCCGGCCATCGGTGGGCCTGGCAAACCAAGGCGTGGTCGGGCGGCAAGGTCGACCCTGCCGCTGTCCTCTACCAACGCGTGGTGAGCACGCCGTCGAACCCAGGTCCCGAAGTCGGGGGGCTGCAAGTCGACGTCAACGACGTCCTCGCCGCGGATTGCGGCCAGTGGAACCTGCATCGGTGAACCCGCGCCGACCACAGACGAGGAGTTCGCCGACGCGGCGATCGCCTTGGCCTCGCCGACATCCGGAAAGTTCGTGATGTAGAGGCGGTCGCGATATATAACGCACGCAATTAACGGGGACCGCGGGCCCGGCGGTGATGCGATCGGGGCCCGCCCTGGAAGATGTCGCGGCGTTTAGTGGCACCGACTTAATTCACCTGCAGGTTCGCATGACTGGCCGACCGTGTCATCAGATTTCGCGAGTCGCTAGGACTCACTCGACGACGAGAGGACGTATAGCACCGCGAGCCAATACATAGTGTTATGATGTATATTCAAAGTATGGCCAAGTCGGAAGACGGCATAGACAGGATCGCCGAAGCCGTCCGACAGGCTGCGCTACTGGCAATGCGTCACTTCCTCAATCGCGACGAGCTCAGCGTGTCCGCGATGGAGGTGTTGCACACGTTAAGCCTTGAAGGCCCAACTCGGCTCACTACGCTTTCCGAGGCCATCCACGTGAGCCAGCCGGCAATGACCCAGTTGATCCAGCGCCTTGACCGCCGCAACTTGGTGGCTCGCGTGGCCGATCCAGCAGACGGCCGCGCAACCATCATCAATGTCACTGAGAGTGCACGAGATCTGTTGCGCCGGCTACGCAACGAAGACAGCGAGAAGCTCGCCGCCCTCTTGGCGACGCTCTCTGAGAGCGATCAAGAGGCGCTACGGCTTGCCATGTACGTCGCCGGGCCGATCATTCAACGACTCAATGAAAACGCCGCACTGCTCGCGCAGGCCACCACCGGATAGCGCGCCCGTTGAGACGAGCATATGGAACCGGCACTAGTCACTTGGAACACCTGACGCCAGCTTGATCGCCACGGTCATAGACCCACGAAGTAACTGCAACTATGAACTCCAGGAGAACAATGACGAATCTGCTTGTCCTTGGAGGCAGCGGTCGCACCGGGGTCCATGTGCTCACGCACGCCGCCACACGCGGTCACCGCGTTCGTGCACTGGTGCGAAACCCCGACGCCGTCTGCGCCCCGGCTGGCGTGGAGCTCATCGCGGGCACGCCCTCCAATATTGATGACATCCGCAAGGCCGCCCAGGGTACCGACGCGGTGATCAGCACTCTCAACAACTCGCGCGCCTCGGACAATCCCTGGGCCAAGCCCGTCAGCCCGCCAATGTTCATGACCGACGCGACCCGCAACGTCTTGACCGTGATGGGCGAGCAGAACATCCACCGGATCGTCATCAACTCCACCATGGGCGCGGGCGACGACTGGGCTCGCCTCAACCCGATGGCTAGGTTCTTCATCAACATCTCCAACATCAAGGCCGGCTTCGTCGACCACAACGGCGTCGACAAGATCGTGCGCGCCTCCGAGACCGACTGGACTCTCGCCAGAGCAGTCGCCCTCACCGACAAGCCGGCCCGCGGCCCCGTGCGGGCCGCGGAGGCCGGCACCGAAAAGCCCGGCACCCGGATCAACCGCGCCGACCTCGCCGCTTTCCTGGTTGACACCGTCGAAAACGGCACCTGGATCCACCAAGCGCCGCTTGTCTGGAATACCCGAGGCTGATACGGCCCCGCCATTTGCGCGGCATCTCGGGCGGGTTTCCAGCAGCCGTTGAAAAACCCCGGGGCGCGGACGGGATTGCCACCGAATTTTTGGTGGAGCTAAGGGGACTCGAACCCCTGACCCCCACACTGCCAGTGTGGTGCGCTACCAGCTGCGCCATAGCCCCAAGTCGTGCCAATCGAAGCTACACCAACCGCCACCCTGGTTCAAAGTTGCTGTTCAGGCCGCCTCGCCGTCCGCTTGGGGCTCCGCCAAGCCGTGCTCCGGATGGATCAGCGTCCGCGTTTCCGGCGCCAGAATCCAACCGGCTGCGGCGATCACCAGGACAATCCCGCTGATGCCGAAGCCCCAACCGAAGCTCAATTCCTCGGCGGCCCAACCGACCGTCACGGAGCCGACGATGGCACCCAGATCGGACAGCATCTGCACCGCCGCCACCGGCATTCCAGCGCGCGCCTCGCTGCCGAGAATGTCCGCCACCGCGGCCTGCATCGGCGACATGAAAACGCCTGTGGTCGCACCGGATACCGCCGCGGCGACCATGAACGCCGGCAACGACGACACGACTCCCAGTGCGGCGGTCGCCACGCCGGACGTCGCCAGGCCGATGATCAACAACGTGCGCCGTCCCATCCGGTCGGACAGGTAGCCGCTGGGAACGACGGCCACAGCGTTGCCGGCCGCGAAGGCCGCCAGTGCCACCCCGATCATTCCGACGCTTTCGCCCATGACGTCGGAGAGAAACAGCGGCACCAGCGCGACGCGCAGCCCAAACGCCGCCCAGCCGGTCGCGAAATTGGCCAACAGCGCCGCCCAATAGGCGCGGAATCGCAGCGCCTGGCGCATCGTCACCGTGGACCGTGTCGGCGGACGGGGCGCGGCGAGCTCCGAATGCCGCAGGCCATAAAACAACACCGCCGCAACCCCCAGCATCGCGACGCCGTACACGATGAATGGCGCGGTCAACCCCCACCCCGCGGTCAGGCCGCCGACGGCCGGGCCGCCGACCGCGCCCACCATGAACGACGTGGTGAACAACCCGGCGATCCGTCCGCGCGCATCGGGCGGGCTGATGTGGATCATCAGCCCCAACGCCGAGACGTAAAACATCGTCGAGCCGATGCCGCTGATGGCCCGGAAAGCCAGTAGTTGCCAATAGGCCTGCGAATACGCGCACGCGATGGTGGACAACGCCACGATCAGCAAACCACCGATGTAAATCCGGCGCTCGCCCAACCGCTGCACCAGCACCCCGCTCACCGGGGCAAAACACAACCGGCTCAACGAAAAGACGGTGACCAAGAAAGTCACCGCCTTGATGCTGACCCCGAAGGTATGGGCGAAAGCGGGCATCGCCGGCGAGATGACGCCATAGCCCAGCGCGACCATGACATTCGCCCAGCTCAGGATCCAGACTTCGCGCGGCAGCCGCGGAGAACGGGAACCACATTCTCGCGAACGGGTAAGCCTGGGGGAAAGAGTCACCCAATGACTTTATTAACCACCTCGCGCGCGGCTTCCTGCACCTCCGCCAAATGCTCGGGGCCATTGAAGGATTCCGCGTAGATTTTGTACACGTCCTCGGTGCCGGACGGCCGCGCGGCAAACCATGCGTTGGCGGTCGTCACCTTCAATCCGCCCAGCGCCGCGCCGTTGCCGGGCGCGGCGGTGAGTTTCGCGGTGATCGGCTCGCCGGCCACCTCGGTCGCGGTCACCTGCTCGGGCGAGAGCTTGGCCAGCCGGGCTTTTTGGTCGCGGTCTGCGGGTGCGTCGACCCGCGCGTAGAAGGGTGTGCCGTATTCGGCGGTCAGCTGCTGGTACCGCTGCGACGGCGTGGACCCGGTGACGGCCAGGATCTCGGAGGCCAGCAGCGCGAGGATGATGCCGTCCTTGTCGGTGGTCCACACCGAGCCGTCGCGCCGCAGGAACGACGCGCCCGCGGATTCCTCGCCGCCGAACCCGATGGTGCCGCCGATCAGGCCGTCGACAAACCACTTGAACCCGACGGGCACCTCGACGAGCTTGCGGCCGATGCCGGCGACCACCCGGTCGATGATCGAAGAACTGACTGCCGTCTTGCCGACGGCGATGCCGTCCGGCCAGGACGGCCGGTGCGTGTACAGGTAGTCGATGGCCACCGCCAGGTAGTGGTTGGGGTTGAGCAGCCCTTCGTCGGGCGTGACGATGCCGTGGCGGTCCGAGTCCGCGTCGTTGCCGGTGGCGATCTGATAGCGGTCGCGGTTGGCGATGAGCCCGGCCATCGCGTCGGGCGAACTGCAGTCCATCCGGATCTTGCCGTCGTGATCGAGCGTCATGAACCGCCACGTCGCATCCACCAGCGGGTTGACCACGGTCAGGTCCAGACGGTGCCGCTGCGCGATCTCACCCCAGTAGTCGACGCTCGCCCCGCCGAGCGGATCCGCCCCGATCCGCACGCCGGCCGCGCGGATCGCATCGATGTCGACCACGTTGGGCAGGTCGTCGACGTAGTTGCCGAGGTAGTCGTGGCGCTGGACGGTCCGAAGCGCCCGGGCCAGCGGCACCCGCTTCACCCCGGTACCATCACGCAGAATCTCGTTGGCGCGCTTGGCAATTGCGTTCGTCGCGTCGGTATCCGCGGGGCCGCCGTTGGGCGGGTTGTACTTGAAGCCGCCGTCCGACGGCGGGTTGTGCGACGGCGTCACGACGATCCCGTCGGCCAGCGCTTCGCTGCGGCCACGGTTGTAGGTGAGGATCGCGTGGCTGATCGCCGGTGTCGGGGTGTAGCGATCGCGGGAGTCGATGACGGCCGCTACATCATTGGCCGCGAGGACCTCCAGCGCCGACACCCAGGCCGGCTCGGAAAGGCCATGCGTGTCACGGCCGATGAACAACGGTCCGGTGGTGCCGTGGGCGGTGCGGTATTCGACGATGGCTTGGGTAATGGCGAGGATGTGGGCCTCGTTGAACGCCCCGTTGAGCGCGGACCCGCGATGGCCTGACGTGCCGAACACCACCTGCTGTGCGACGTCGTCGGCATCGGGCTGGATCGAGTAGTAGGCCGTCACCAGGTGAGGCAAATCGACAAGATCTTCGGGCTGGGCCGGCTGACCGGCGCGGGGGTGGGCCATGGTTCTCAATTCTGCCCGTGGCGCACCTCGCTGACTTGTCAGGTACTTTTCTGACGTCCCGGATTCACTTACCGGTAAGTCCTGGCAAGGGGAAGGGATCGCGCGTGGCACACGACTATCGCGAGTTGGCCGCGGTTTTCGCCGGCGGGGCGCTGGGTTCCCTCGCCCGGGCCGGCCTGGGCACGCTCGCCGCGGGTGATCCAGCGAAATGGCCGTGGCCGACGTTCACGGTGAACATCGTTGGCGCCTTCCTGCTGGGGTACTTCACCACCCGACTGCTCGAGCGATTGCCGCTGTCGAGTTACCGGCGCCCCCTGCTGGGCACCGGATTGTGCGGCGGGCTCACCACGTTCTCCACGATGCAGGTCGAGACGCTGAGGATGATCGAGCACGGCCATTGGACGCTGGCCGCGGGCTACACCCTCACCAGCATCACCTTGGGCTTGCTGGCGGTGCACTTGGCCACCAAATTGGTGCGCCGGGTACGGATCCGCGGATGACGGCGGGCGCGGTCACGACGGCTGCGGTATGGGCTGGGGTCGCGCTGATCGGCGGCGTCGGGTCGGTGCTGCGCTTTGCGGTCGACCGCGCGGTGGCCCGCCGGGTCGCCCAATCCTTTCCGTTCGGCACGCTGGTCGTGAACATCAGCGGCGCCGCGCTGCTCGGATTTCTCGGCGGCCTGGTGCTGAGCAAGGAGGCGGCCCTGTTGGCCGGCACCGCCTTCGTCGGCGCCTACACCACGTTTTCCACCTGGATGCTGGAAACTCAGCGGCTCGGCGAGGAGCGACAGGTGCGCGCGGCGTTCGCCAACATCGTCGTCAGCGTCGTGCTGGGTGAGGCGGCGGCGCTCCTCGCGCAGTCGATTGCCGAGCGGCTTTGAGTCACCCCTGGGGAACGTCGTCGGGCGTCCGGGGCAGCACATAGAGCGCCATCCGCCGGTTCGACATGTCGTGCTCGCCGAGGAATGCGCAGCCGCCCCGCTCGCAGAATTTGCGCGCCAAGACATTGCGGTGGTCGGGATCGAACATGATGCGCCGACATCGCGGATCAAGGCCCAAGATGCTGCCCACCAAATGCGGCAGCAGGTAACTGACGTGTCCCCGCTTGATGTAATCCAAATCGGCCACCGCGACATGCAGACCCAGATCGTGCGCATCGTAATCGTACCGAGTGGCGATGGAATCCTTTGCCGCTCGGTACAATTCGATGTAAGCGCGGTCCGTTCCATCGAGCGTCGCGATGAGTGGGCGGGAGAAGCCGCCTCGGAGCTGCGCCCGCAGATAATTACGCCAGCGCGTCATCGGCCACGCGGACTCCCACGCTTCCACCAGGTGCGGCCGGTTCATCCACTCGGCGATCATCTCGGCGTCGGCGTCCGGGTCGACGAGACGCAAACCGTACGGCTCGGGCAATGTGGGTATCGGCGGCGGCGGGACGGCGCGCACCTCGTCGGGGATGTCGGTCAATTCCCGCGGCAGTAGGGGATCCGCCTCGCTCATGCCGGTGCCGCCATCGTCCACTGCTCTGCCAGCTCCGAGACCCATTCGGCAGCCGCATCGGGCCGGTCCGGCGGCGCTGCGACGAGAACCAATTCGTCAACGCCCAACTCGGCGAGGGCGCCGATATCAGCAACGCCCGGATCGCGCAGCGCCACCGCCAGCCGCAGCTGCCCATGATCCCGCCCCGCCTCGGCACACAGCTGCTCCAGTTTGGCGATGCGGTCCCGGACGGCCCCGACGCCGTCGATGTTGAACCCGTACCAGCCGTCTCCCCACGTCGCCACCCGGCGCAGCGCCGAATCGCTATTGCCCCCAACCACGATCGGGATCCGACGATCGTGCACCGGCTTGGGGTTGACACGAATGGCATCGAAGCAGACGAAATCACCGTCGAACGAAGCGACGTCGTCACGCCATAACGCGCGCATCGCCGCAACGTATTCGGCGGTCCGCGCTCCGCGATGGGCGAAAGGCACTGAAAGCGCGGCGAATTCCTCCTTCGACCACCCGACACCGATGCCCAATGCCAACCGTCCGCCGCTGAGCCGATCCAGGCTGGCGGCCTGCTTGGCCACCACCACCGGATTGTGTTCGGGCAGCAGGAGCACGCCCGTCGCCAGTCCGATCCGAGACGAGGCGGCGGCGGCGAAGCTCAGCGCGATCATCGGATCAAGCCAGTCCGCTTGTGCGGGAACAGCGATGACGCCGTCATCCGAATAGGGATAGCGAGAGGCGGGCCGGTCGACCATGACGACGTGTTCGCCGACCCACAGCGTGGCGAAGCCGCAGTCGTCCGCCGCTGACGCGACGGCATCGATCACCGCGCGGTCGGCGCCGGCACCGATTCCCAGGGCGTGCAATCCCAGCCGCATCGCCCGATCGTCTCACGCGTTCAGCGGCTTTTCAGCAGCTCCGCGAGAACGGCCGCCTGGCTGATGTCCGTATCGCGGGTCGCGGTCACCAGGGTGAGAACACCGCGCCCGGTAAGCCTCCGCAGCTCCTCCAGCGCCGCGTTACCCCGCAGTTCCGCCCTGTACCGCGAGGCGAATTCGTCGAATCGTTCGGGCCGGTGCTGATACCACTCGCGCAGGTCCTTCGAAGGTGCGACCTCCTTGCACCAGATACCCACCCGCGGGTCCTCCTTGCGCACTCCGCGCGGCCAGACTCTGTCGACCAGCACGCGCTGACCCTCGTCTGGGGTGACGTCTTCGTAGACTCGCGCCACCCGGATCCGACTCTTGGCGCTCATACTCGCCAGCGTAGCCACGCACGCGTTGTCAGTGACCCCATTTATTATCGAACTTATGTTCGAAGAATTGGCGGAAGGTGACCCGCCGGCCGACGAATCGGCGCTGATAGAGCGCATCGCGGAGCTGGAGACGGTCAAATGCGCGGCCGCCGCGGAACAGGCCCGAGCGGCTGCCGCCCTGGACGCGGCCCGTCGTGCCTCCGAAGCGGCGGCAGGGGTGCCCGCCGCGCGGCGAGGACGCGGCGTGGCCGGTGAGGTCGCACTGGCGCGGCGCGATTCCCCCGCGCGGGGCGGCCGGCATCTCGGCTTCGCCAAGGCCCTCGTCTACGAGATGCCGCACACCCTGGCGGCGCTGGAATGCGGGGCGCTGTCGGAGTGGCGCGCGACGCTGATCGTGCGAGAGAGCGCCTGCCTGGACGTCGACGACCGCCGCGCATTGGACGCGGAGTTGTGCGCCGACCCGGCGAGCCTGGCCGGCATGGGCGACGCGCGAGTGGCCGCGACCGCGAAAGCAATCGCCTACCGGCTGGATCCCCACGCCGTCGTCGAGCGGGCGGCCAAGGCCGAGCAGGAACGCACGGTCATCATTCGGCCGGCGCCCGACACGATGACGTACCTCACCGCGTTACTCCCTGTGGCCCAGGGCGTTTCGGTGTACGCCGCGCTGCGGCGCGAAGCGGATGCCCGCGGTGATGGGCGCTCACGCGGACAGGTGATGGCAGACACCTTGGTCGAAAGGGTCACCGGCCGCAGCGCCACGGTCCCGACTCCGATCGCGGTCAACTTGGTGCTATCGGACGAGACGCTGCTCGGCGGTGACGATGCGCCGGCCGACATCTCCGGCTACGGTCCCATCCCCGCGGCGGTCGCGCGCGCGATGGTCAGCAGCGCTGTCACCGACCGACGTTCGCGCGCGACGCTGCGCAGGCTTTATACGCACCCCCGGGCCGGAGCGCTGGTGGCGATGGAGTCGCGGGCACGCATCTTTCCCCGCGGGCTGGCCACTTTCATCGGGCTGCGCGATCAGCGTTGCCGCACACCGTACTGCGGCGCGCCGATCAGGCACCGCGACCACGCACAGCCGTGGGCCGACGGCGGCCCGACCACCGCGGACAACGGTCTGGGTCTGTGCGAAAGCTGCAACTACACAAAGGAAGCCGCGGGCTGGCGGGTCAGCACCGGTGTCGACGAAAACCACACCCATAGAGCACTATTCACGACGCCGACCGGCAAGAGCTACCGATCGACGGCCCCGCCGCGCGCCCCCGCGATCACGGTCAGCAAGGTGGAAATCCGCATCGGAGTGTCACTCGCGCGGCATGCGGCCTAGGTCCCTTGGTCGGTGAACCGCGAGACGTCGACGACTTCACCGCGATTGATGCTGACCCAGTCGCGCCCATCGAGGTAGGGACGCAGACTTCGACCGATCAGGTCGACATCGGCCGCGGACTTGGGCCGCTGCAGCTCGTAGACGTGGGGCAACTCGGCCATGCCGGTGACGACATTCCACAGCGTCAGGGCTTTCGGCCCGGTTGGCGGATCCACCAGGACCGGACCAAAGAGGCACTGTCCCAACAGGAACAGGGTCGGCACCCCGTAGCCGCCGGCATCGATCACCCGTTGATGGTCGCGGTGTATCTCGTCGTGGGTTGTCGGATCGCTCAACGCCGCATCGAAAACCGACGCCTCGGCGCCGATGTCACTCAGCAAGCGCCGGGCAACCGCGGGATCGTGCGGCTTGCCGCCTAGCGTGTGCAGTTCATGTCCGATGGCGGCGTACCAGCGATCCAGCAGCGACATGTCCGTTCGGCGCAGTAGCGCCCCGATGCGCATCAAAGACCATCCATACGACCACTCCCGCTCCCACGGGTGCTTCTGGCCCTCTGACCGGTTGACCTCCTCGAGGCTGAAGAATCGCCAGTCGACGGTGATGCCCAGTTGCTCGCGAACGTCGCGGATCCACAACGAGGTCTGGTAGGCGAAAGGGCACATCGGGTCGAAATGGAAGTCCACCACAATGCTCATCTCGGACCCGTTCCGCCGCTCAGTAGTGATAGGTGTCCGACGGCGCGGGGGAATGATCCCGTTCTTCGTCGTCGAATTCCGACGATTCTATGTCGTAGGCGCGAGCCAGCTCGAGGATCTTGGTGGCCCTGGCAATCCGCGGCAGGTCGGAGCCGTTGCGGATCTCTCCCCCATCGCGTTCGAATTCGGCGAAAAACTCCTTGGCCCAAGAGATTTCGTCCTGCGACGGCGACAGGCCCTCGTTCACCACGGCGCATTGATCCGGGGTCAGGCAGATTTTGCCCGTCATCCCGAACTCCACGGAGACGGCGGTGGCTTCGATGAGTTTCAAAGCGTTGGAGCCGATCGTGGGTCCGTCGATTGCGCTCGGCAGGCTGGCCGCCTTGGCGGCGATGGTGAAGCGCGACCGGGCGTAGGCCAGCGTGCTCGGGTCTTCCCCGAAACCGGTATCGCGGCGGAAATCGCCGATGCCGAAGGCGAGCCGGAAGGTGCCCTTCGCCGCGGCTATTTCGGTGATGCGTTCCAGCCCGCGGGCCGTTTCCACCAGCGCCACGATCGGCACGTTCGGCAGCCGTTGCGCGGTCTCGGTGACGTGGTCCACCGATTCGACCATCGCCAGCATCACCCCGCCCACCGGAGTGCCGGCCAGCGCGGCGAGGTCGTCCGCCCACCACGGGGTGCCGAAGCCGTTGACGCGGACCCAGTCGGTGTTGCCGGCGCCCAGCCAACTCACCACGTTGTCGCGGGCGGTGTGCTTGTCTTTCGGCGCGACGGCGTCCTCGATGTCGAGTACGACGATGTCGGCCCGGGAATGTGCCGCGGACTGGAACCGGTCGGCGTGGGCACCGTTCACCAGGAGCCAACTCCGGGCCAACACGGGATCGATGCGGTAGCCGATGACGTCGTCGGGCTCCGTCGCGCTGCTATTGACCTGGTCGTACATCTTTAGCTGATCAGCCGTCTTTCGTAATCGCCAACGTGGGGTTAGTGCCTTAACCGTAGCGATATCTCCAAACGGGCGGTCGGGCATGCCCCGGGAAAGCCAAGACGCCCGGGGCGCGCGGCACGCCCGACGACGCCCCGCGGCGGGGAACCCTTTGCTTTACTGCATCTTCGCCTCGACCGACGAAGGCCGCCCGGGCGGAGGGAACTCGCCCGGGCGGCCTTGCAGATTCGCCTGATCGACTAGTTGATGCCGACGACCTCTTGCGCGATCGCGGCGACACGCGTCTGTGCGGCCGACACGACCCGCTGGCGGTTCTTGTTCGCCTCTTCGTAGGCGATGATCGCCCGCACGTCGCTCGGGTTGGTGAGGTCCTTCACCTCGGCGACGGCCTCGCTGACGTTGAGCTCGTCGTAGTTGGCGATGGGCAGCTCGTCGGCGTCGAGCACCCCTACTGCGGCGCGTGCCGCGTGCAGCGCATCGGCCGTCTGCCGGGCCCCCTCGTTGCGGGTGACCCTTTCGGCCGCCTCGAGAGCGGCGTTCCGCGACGCCGCGAGGGCGCGGGTCGCCACGTCACCGGCGTAGGCGCCCCGGCTCACCAGCTCGTTGAAGGTCGGCCTGGCCGAACGCAGCGCGTCCGCGGCCCTGTCCACACCCCGGACCGACCACTCGACCGGCAGGTTCACCAGTTTGACCGCCGTACCGGCCGCCGCCTGCAGCGGTGTCCGGCGCAACGCGGCGGGGCCACCAAGCGCATCCTCGGCAAGCACGGTCGTCAGCCAATCGACGGTCGCCGAATGCGCCGTGATCAGCCGCGTCGCCAGGCTCTCGATTTCGGGAAGCTGCGCCGCGACGGCCAGGGCTTTGAGGTAGCGGGCGCGGTCCAGCAACTGGTCCTCCAGCGCCAGGTCACCCAGAAGCGCCTCGTCGAACGGCTGGGCCTGTTCGGTCAGTGCTTTGACCGCAGCGGCGGCGCGGCCCAGGAAGGGGCCGACGATGTCCGGGACACCGCCGAGCTCACGGATCGCCTTCTCTATGGCCTCGGAGCGCTCGCGCCCGTTCGACGCGTTCTGCGTCAGCTCGCGCTCGACCGCCTCGGTACGCGCTTGTGCGATGCGCGTTTCGGCGACCTGGATCTCCGTGTTGGTCAGCTGGTGAAGCGCACGCAACTGCGCCAGCACCGTCGTCTTGTCCGATGAAGTCATCAAAAATTCGCCTCCTGCGTTGATTGTTGGATCGGCACGAAAGCGCCTCTGTTGGGGCTACCCATTCCGGCGGCGGCAAATAACATGGCCTCCGCCATGTGATCCAGATCGCTTTTACGGCGAGGGCATCCCGGCGGAGCAAACAAGTCGATGCCCCTGCGAGAGTTTCACGCCTGCCCTCCGGGGTAGCCATGCTTTGCCACGCCGCCGCTTCGGTGGAGCGTCGCTTTCCGCGAGGACTAGAGCACCCTGGTCCTTCAAATGTGTCTCGGCACCCTTCAGGGCTTCGACCGAGGCAAACCCGCTAGGAGTACACATGCGTAGGACCATTGCGATCGTTTCGGCCACCGGGGCGCTGTTGTTCGGTGGGGCAGGCGTCGCCAACGCCGCCAGCTCAACCACTCCCGCACCGACGTCCACCACAACGACGTTGGCGGACAACGACAACAACAACAACGGCCAACACAACGACAACACCGGGCTGTGGGGCCTGCTCGGCCTCCTCGGCTTGGGCGGACTCGCCGGACTGAAGCGCCGCAAGGACGCCGTCACCGGCACCGGCGTCGGACCAGCCGCCACCGGCGACCGTCGCGTCTAGTTCCTCCGCTCGGCTTCAGATCCCCGTCAGGCGCCGCGCCTGGCGGGGATCTGGCTCGGCGCCCGAACAGAAATTGCTTGTGCTTCAAACGATTCCGCCCGCGCCCGCGAGGCCTCGTTTAGGGGTTTGTACAGCGGGTATGCCTCGTCAAGCCGCACACAGCCCATAGTGCGAGTCCCAATTCCCCGAGAGAACAGCGAGGTATGGCGATGGCCGACATGATTGTCCAATCGCCCGACGAAGTCGTCGCATTTCTGAAAGCGCAGCACAACCTCATCGAGGACATGTTCGACGAGGTGCTGCACGCGTCAGATCCGCAGGCGCGCGAGAAGCCGTTCTCGACGCTGCGTCAGCTGCTGGCCGTCCACGAGACAGCCGAAGAAATGGTGGTGCACCCGCGCGTGCGCCGCGAGGCCGACGCCGGTGACGAGATCGTCGACGCCCGGCTCAAGGAGGAGCACGACGCCAAAGAGCTGCTGTCGAGCATCGAGAAGCTCGACGTCACCTCGAAGGAGTTCATCGACGAGGTCACCAAGCTCCGGGAGGCCGTGCTCGACCACGCCAAGCAGGAGGAGAGCGAAGAGTTCCCCGTGCTGCAACGCGAGGTCGACGACGCCGACCTCAAGCGGATGGGTGCGGCGGTGCGGGCGGCCCAGGCCATCGCGCCTACCCACCCGCATCCCGGCGTGGAATCGGCCAAGCTGAACTTCGCTCTGGGCCCGTTCGCGTCGATGCTCGACCGCGCCCGCGACCTCATCGGACAGGCCCTGGGCTCGTAGGACTTCCGTAGGCTTGTTGAGGTGAGTGTCGCCCCGGATATGACCGTCGCTCTACAGGACCGGTTTTTCCGCGAATTGCCGGAGATGGCCGTCCGCTGGAAAGCTGAGGCGCCCGCCGACTTGCGGCTGCTTGCCCTCAACGAGCGGCTTGCCGCCGAACTCGGCCTGGACGCCGGCTGGCTGCGAAGTCCGGATGGGATGCGCTTCTTGGTGGGCGACCTGGTCCCCAGCACCGCCGTTCCGGTGGCCCAGGCCTATGCAGGGCATCAGTTCGGCGGCTTCGTCCCCCGGCTTGGTGACGGACGCGCGCTGCTGCTCGGCGAGCTCGTCGACGGCGACGGGCGGCTGCGCGACATCCACCTGAAAGGCTCGGGGCCGACGCCGTTCGCCCGCGGCGGGGACGGCCTGGCGGCCGTTGGGCCCATGCTGCGCGAGTACATCGTCAGCGAGGCGATGCATGCGCTCGGGGTGCCGACGACGCGATCGCTGGCCGTCGTGGGGACCGGCCGCCCGGTGCTGCGTGAGGCGGAGCTGCCCGGGGCCGTGCTGGCCCGCGTGGCCAGCAGCCACCTGCGGGTGGGCAGCTTTCAGTTCGCCGCGTCCACCGGTGACGCCGACCTGCTGCGCCGCCTCGCCGACCATGCGATCGCCCGCCACTACCCCGGCGCCGCGGACGCCGAACGCCACTACCTCGCGTTGTTCGAAGGGGTGGTCGCCGTGCAGGCAGCGCTCATCGCGCGCTGGATGCTGGCCGGATTCGTCCACGGGGTGATGAATACCGACAACATGACGATCTCCGGCGAAACGATCGACTACGGACCGTGCGCCTTCATGGACGCCTACGACCCCGACACCGTCTTCAGCTCGATCGACTTCTGGGGGCGCTACGCGTACGGCAACCAGCCCCTCGTCGCCGGCTGGAATCTCGCCCGATTCGCCGAGACGCTGCTCCCGCTGGTGTCCGACGATGTCGAGGAGGGGGTCGCGCTCGTGGAGAATTCGTTCGGGGTCTTCCAGCGCGAATACGACGCCGTGTGGTCGTCCGGAATGCGTGCCAAATTGGGTTTGTCCGCGGACGTCGACGCCCAAGAGCTGAAGGCGCTTTGCGACGAGTTGCTCGCCCTGCTCAAGGCCAGCCACGTCGACTACACCTCGTTCTTCCGCCACCTCGGCCGCGCGGCACGAGGCGATGCCGAACCCGCGCGCGGCTTGTTCATCGACCTCGCCGGGTTCGACGCGTGGCTGTCGCGGTGGCACACCCTGCGCCCCGACGCCGACGCCATGGATCGGGTCAACCCGATCTACATTCCGCGCAACCATCTGGTCGAGGAAGCCCTGGCGGCCGCCACGGCGGGCGACCTCGGTCCACTTGACCAGCTCCTCACCGCGGTCACCGCACCCTATGAAGAGCGAGTGGGGCTGGAACGTTACGCCAATCCGGCCCCCGAGGACTTCGGTAAGTATCAAACGTTCTGCGGCACTTAGCGTTACGTGAGTTTCGCGAATTCAGCCTGCAGCTCATCGAGGCGGAGAAGGGTTTCGTCGCGAGGCTCGGTGGGCAGTTCAACCAGCAGGTGCTGCAACCCGAGAGCGCGGTAGCCCTCAAGCTCTTCCGCCGTCGGCGCGCCGCCGTGAAAGCTGATCACCGGCACGTCCCGACCGGCCATGTCGCGCAGTTGCTCCAATTGCGGCGCCAAAACCTGCGCCGATGGTGTCATCGACAGCCAGCCGGCATGCAGCCTGGCGATGCGTTTGAACCCCGCGGGTCCGCCGCCGAAGTACAGCGGCGGGTAGGGCTTCTGCACCGGCTTGGGCCAACTGTAGATCGGGTCGAAGTTTACGAATTCGCCGTGAAATTCCGCTTTTTCGTGCGTCCAAATCTCGACCATCGCGTCCAGTCGTTCGTCAACCACTCGTCCTCGGACCCCGGGATCGACGCCGTGGTTGGCGATCTCTTCGCGCAACCAGCCCACACCGACACCGAATCGGAACCGTCCTCGCGACACCAGATCCAGCGACGCCACTTCTTTGGCCGTGTGAATCGGATCGCGCTGGGGCACCAGCGCGATGCCGGTGCCCAGGACCAGCCGCTCGGTGACGGCGGCCGCGGCGGTCAACGCCACAAACGGATCCAGGGTGCGGTAGTACTTCGGCGGGATGGGACCGCCGGCCGGGTACGGGGTTACGTCGCCCGCCGGAATGTGGGTGTGCTCGGCGAGGAACAGCGACTCGAATCCACGCTGCTCGAGCGCCTGCCCCAGCTCCATCGGGCCAATGCCCTCATCGGTTACGAATGTCAGTACGCCTACGCCCATGGTCTCAGTCAACCGCATCGGGCGCGTTCCGGCGAACGCGTGACTGCGGTCGGGCCGCGCCCCAGAGCCCCACACCGATGCCGATGACGGCGCCGCCCAAGCCGATGATCCGTTGCGAGGGCTTCAGCTCGTCATGGACGCTGATGCCGCCGAGCAGGTCGGCCGCGTCGGCACCGCCGGATGCCAGGAACCAGCCGCGGGTGTTCTTGCCGCGCGACGCCGCCATCGCGAGCATGCCACCGATCAAGGCGTCGCGATATCCCATGGATCGCAACAACAGTCGCGCCGTCGGCGCCGGCTCGCCGGGATCTCCCCAGAACCGGTTCGCGGTCAAGGGGTCGACGAGGAACCAGACGCCGGAGGTGAGTCGGATGCTGCCCGCGAGAAGTGCCGCTCGGTCGATTGACATGCTCGGCAGCCTAGGAGCAAAACGCGCTCCCGCGCACGGCTTCGCCCCAGAAGCCCGTCAAGGCGCGGGGCACGCGTGGGCGATTTGTATGGAGGCCGGCCACAACGCCGTGGTCAGGCCGAATGCCACGGCGTCGGCTCCGGTGGGGAAGACGGCCTCCACCCGAGTCTGGATCAGTCGAGCCTCGTCGGCGTGAAAAAGGGTCCACACGAACCCGATACACAGGTATGGGATCGCCAGCCACAACGCCAGCTCGATCAGTGCGCCGACCCTGACCTGGTAGCGCATGGTGCGCCGAATTACGTCCATCACCGCACGCTCCTAGGTTCCGGTCCGGTCAGTCCAGCGCGGGGTCGGGCAGCCCGCACAGCTTGCACAGGGTGGCGAGGCCGTCGGGCGTCCCCGGCCAGTGCCTGGCAAGCACACCGGGTCCCGCCGTGCGGCTGATCCAGCGCAGCACCAGACCGACGATGATCACGTCGTCGGCGAATCCGATGACCGGGATGGCGTCGGGTATCAGGTCGATGGGCGACACGACAAAGGCGATCAGTGCGACCAACGCAACCCGGATCCGCCGCGGCAGCTCGGTATCGGCGGCGAGCCGTTTCAGCAGGCGGAGCACGTCGGGCAGGAGGCGCACGAGGTCCTGCATTTTGGCCTCGGGTCGCATCAGCCAGAAGGTGACAGCGAGGATCAGCCAGATCACCGCGAACGCAACCAGGATGCCCAACGCAACCATCCACCAGTCGGGCCACATCAGGTACATCTTGGTTGGTGGGGCGCAGGCACGCCAGCGCCGGCGGGTTTTCTAAGCGGCCCCCGGCGGCGGGAACGGAATCCAGGGGATCATCCCGGTGTCGGTCGGACGTGGCGGTGGCTCGGTGTTTGGTTCCCCAATGTGTTGGGGGC
This sequence comes from Mycobacterium sp. 852002-53434_SCH5985345, assembly GCF_001667155.1. NCBI lineage: Bacteria > Bacillati > Actinomycetota > Actinomycetes > Mycobacteriales > Mycobacteriaceae > Mycobacterium > Mycobacterium sp. 852002-53434_SCH5985345. Next base: position 17,864 of record NZ_LZIE01000053.1, on the reverse strand, counting down.
AGAAGGCATTCACCGCACTGGTCGCGAAACTCGTAGCTTCCGACACGGTGAATCCCGCGTTTTCCGAGGACACACTCTGGATGACCGCGGCTTTGGAGTGACCCTGGTCCATCAGCTCGCAGGCCTTCTTGCCGACCTGAATGGCAACGGCCCCGTTCTTGTAGGGAACGCCGGCCTGATCGAGGGCCGACAAGAAATTCGCATCGGGGTTGCCGGCCGGGTCGGCGTGCGCGGGCGCGGCCGCGCCAATGGCGGCGGCGAAGCTCGCAAGCACGAGAAGCATCCGCACCGCTTCATCCTTGTACAGATGACGCGAATTGTCCTGTCGGCCCCCGCGAACTCGGCTTAGTGTGGTTGGCGGGATGAAGGACAAGTGCCAATGAACATCGACGAAGAGTCCGTCACGACGCTGGAAGACCTCAGGGGCGATCTGGCGCAGCGGTACAAGCGAACGGCGAGCGGTGGAAGCTCCGTCGACAGCGCGGTCGTCAACGCCGACATGGCGGCCCTCGACCGCGACGGCTACGTCATTTGGAAGGACCTGCTCACACCGGAGCAGTGCCAGCAGATCCGCGAGGTCGTACGCCCGTGGCTCGGGCACACCGGACGCAACTCGTTCGAGGGGCGGCGCACCCAGCGCATCTACAGCCTGCTGAGCCGGACGCGGGTATGCGACGGCGTCGTCGACCATCCTCGGGTACTTGCGGTGCTCGATCGGCTGCTGATGCCCAACTACCTGCTTTCGGCGTTGCAGGCCATCAACATTCAGCCCGGAGAGGCCGCCCAGCTGGCTCACCACGACGACGGGTTCTACCCGGTCCCGCGGCCGCGAGAACCCTTGGCGGCGGCGACGATCTGGGCCATCGACGACTTCACCGCCGACAATGGGGCCACCGTCCTCTACCCCGGCAGCCACCGCTGGGGCAAGCGCCGGCCGGGTCCCGACGATCAGGCCATGCCGGTCGTCATGCCCGCCGGCTCGTGCGTCTTCTTCGTGGGCACCCTGTGGCACGGCGGGGGCGCCAACAACACCGGCCACGACCGCCTTGCCGTCACCGCCCAGTACTGCCAACCGTGGCTGCGGCCGATGGAAGCCTTCACGTTGTCGATATCGCGCGACATCGCCCGCTCGGTATCCGACGACATTCGCCGCATGCTCGGCTACAGCATCCACCCGCCGTTCGTCGGCGCGGTCGACGGCCTGCACCCGCTCCGGCTGTTGGAAGCCGATTCGTAGGTCCTACTCGCGTCTTCCGCTGACACCCGCCAACCGCGCGGCGTCGACGGGCGTGGGCTGTTGCGGGCTGCCCACTTCGATCGCCTGGCTGCGGCTCAGCGCGACAGCGGCGGCCACCATGCCCCATACGGCCACTGCCAACGCCAGCGCCGCCGAGCGGCCCACGGCCAGGTGCTCACCCAGCACGCCAACGCCGAGCACGACCGCGACAACCGGCTCGCCGACCAACATGATCGGGACCGACGCCTGCAACGCGCCGGCATGAAAGGCCGAGTTCTGCACCAGCGTCACCGCGACCGCCAGGCCGACCAACAGGTACGGAGCGGGGACGGTGAGGAGCGCGTGCCAGCCGCCGGCGGCGTAGCGGTGCGTGCAGATCTTCGTCAGGACGGCGATCATGCCGAGCAGGACCGCCACGGCCACGCCCAGCAGCATGGCGCGCACACGACCAGCGGCGCGGCCGGCCGCCGTCACACACACCACCAGCAACGGCACCATCACCAACAACGCCAGTGTCCACGCCGGGACCGCAGGTCGGACACGGCCTTCGCGCGGCTGGCCGACAAGCACGAAGACCGTCAGTGCGCCCGTCAACAGCGTCGCCCAGCCCCACTGGACTGCACTGATGCGCTGGTGGCAGAGCCGCGCGCTCAAGGGCAACGCGAACAACAGCGACGAGACCAGCAGCGGCTGGATGAGCAGCAGGGATCCGTGCGCCAGCGCCACGGCCTGAAACACGTAGCCGGCGACGGCGGCGACGGTGCCCGCCCACCACAGCGGTCGCGTCGCCAGGGTCGTCACCATCGTTCCCGACATGCCCTCATCGGCCGGAACGTCCTGGGCGGCTCGCTGCCGAACGACGATGCCCACCGCGGCCCAGAACGCCGAGAGCAATGCCGAAAAGATTGCGACCGCGTGCGATTCCACCCACCCCATGACCGTGCGGATACCCGGGACGTCCGCATGGCTAACTGGGCCCCGCGCGAACGCGTGCAGCGGCGCAGCGCGGGAATTTGTTTGTGACTCACCGCACATTTATGCTGACGGTGTATTCCAGGTCACAACTCGGTAGGAGCTTGAATGGCCGCAGCCCATGGCTCGAGCAAGCACGTTGTCGTCGCGCCGCGTCCCAGCGGAGCGATCCATTCGCACCGGATACTGCTGGCCGTATTCGTGGTCATGGCCCTCATCGCGGCGATCACAGGCATCGTCGTCGCCGCGTCGACGGGGCACACCACCGCCGCGCTCGTCATCGCCCTGGTGGCGGGCGGGTGGTTTTCCGCCGCCCTCTGCTAGGGGTTGCACCGCCGGCAAGGAAGGTCGGCGCGGCGCTCGAAAACCTCCGGATGCCAACGGGTTTGACACCCCTAAGAGTCACCCATGATCTTTTACCCCGCCGTTGCGGGAAATGGCTACGCCTCCGCGCAAACGGGCCAGATCATGGGCGCGCCGCGTTCGACCGCTGGACGACGGCTAGGGATCAGTTGGCGACCGCGCCGGGGCAGTACTTGATTCGTCCCAGGTCGACCCACATGTTGGCGCGCTTGGCGGCTTGATCGGGGTTCAGCCCGGTCACACTCTGGTTGTTCGCCTGTTGCATCGCGCCGACGATCTGCGCGCGCGACCAGCCCTGCGCCATGGCATTGCACATGGTCTGTTCGGTTTGCATCTCGTAGAAGGGCCAATCCGGCGGGAAGCCGATCGGGTCGGCGTTCGCCGTCGCGAACGCGCCCGGCAGGGCAGCCGGAGCGATCAACGCGATGACGAACGCCAGGCCGAGAAGCAGCTTTCTGGTGACGGACAGGGGTGAAAGCGACTGCTGCACGGACACTTCTCCTCGGATTAGGCGCCTCGATGACCAGGAGGCCGAAAAAGCAATGACCCCACCCACCAATGGTAGGGCCTCGGCGTCGTTGGCCGATCGAGATGTGCGATCTGACTAGGTCTCGCCCTACGATTGCCGGGAACCCGACGTTCGATCAGGCAATACGGTAAGCCGACGACGGCCGTCTCCCGACGCGTCAAACGGGTCATGCGATCCGTCTGAGCTACTGGCCGAAACTAGGAGAACGAAAAGTGAGAGCCCTCGTTGCGGGCGCCGCCGGGTTCTTGGGGTCTCATCTCTGCGACCGTCTTCGCCGCGACGGCATCGAGGTTGTCGGGCTCGACAACTTCTGCACCGGTGGGCGCGACAACATCAGGCAGTTCGAGGGAGACCCGGGCTTTTCTTTTTTCGAGCACGACATAACCCGACCGGTAGACCCGGCTGCCGCTCGCCCGCTGGATCTCATCTTCAACATGGCCTGCCCCGGGTCGCCGCGCGCCTACCAGCGGGATCCCCTGTTCACCCTGGAGACCAACTACCTCGGTACGAGGAACCTTCTGGAACTGGCACGCGAGGAGCGGGCGACGATTCTCCAAGCTTCCACCAGCGAGGTCTACGGCGATCCCGTCATCCATCCTCAAGTCGAGAGCTACTGGGGCAACGTCAACTGCTTCGGCACGCGGAGCTGTTACGAAGAAGGCAAGCGGGTCTCGGAGACGCTGATGCTCGAGTACGCCCGCCGCTACGGCGTGCGGATAAAAGTCGTCCGCATCTTCAATACCTACGGCCCGAGGATGGACGTGGAGGACGGCCGAATCATCCCCTCGTTCATCGTCCAGGCGCTGCGGGGAGAACCGATCACCGTCTTCGGGGATGGCAGCCAGACCCGCTCTTTCTGCTATGTCGACGATCTCATCGAGGGTCTTGTGAGGATGGCCGCGAGCGAACCCTCGTTTACGGGGCCCGTCAATCTCGGCAGTCCGACCGAACTCACCGTCCTCGAAACAGCGAGCATTATCGGCGAGATGACCGGGTCGGCGTCGGAAACCGTGTTCAGGCCCCTGCCGCCGGACGACCCCAAGAGGCGCCAACCGGATATCAGTCTTGCCGAATCCAGGCTCGCCTGGCGTCCACGAGTCCCTTTTGGAGATGGCGTCGCGCGAACTATCGAATACTTCAGGGGAATCGTGGAGGTAGCTCCTGGGGAGCGCCGTGATCATTGACGCCAGCGGTCTTGTCTATCACCAACCTCATGGCCGTTCAGGCTGCTGGGTCGATGGCGTTAGCATCAGGGAGCCCCACGCGCAACGGACCACCCCCGCCGACCACGATCAACGAAGGGGAGGGTGATGGCTGATCAAGCCCATGACAGCCGCCGTTATCCCGTTGCCGCCGTTCGTTTCCGGTGTCCCTGGGCGCACGGCGATGGGCTCCGGCGATGAGATTTGTATTGGCAACCTTGGGAACTCGGGGTGATATCGAGCCATGCGCCGCCATCGGTCGGGAACTGCAGCTTAGGGGCCACGACGTCCAAATGGCGGTTCCACCGAACTACATTGGCTTCATCGAGTCGGCGGGTCTTGCCGCGGTCGCACACGGTCCCGACCAGGACCGGCAGAACGCCGAAATCGAACTCAAATACGGCACGACGCCGAGTCCTATGCTCATGGCGTGGGAGATTTTCCAGGGAATCACCAAACTCTGGCCGGAGCTGGGTACGGCGCTCACGTCACTGGCCGACGGGGCCGATCTGCTATTGACGGACGCAAGCCAGCAGGGGCTGGCCGCCAATGTTGCGGATTACTACGACATTCCGCAAGCTGCCGTGCACATCTACCCGATCACAGATAATGCGCATTCGCAGATAACCAAAGACGCTGAAGACGCCCTGCGCCGTGAATTGGGCCTGCCAGAGGAAACGGGACCGCCGACGCGACAACCGCTGGAAATCCAGGCCTACGACGAACTCTTCTTTCCCGGAATGGCAGCCGCATGGGCGGATCACGGCTTCCGGCGGCCTTTCGTTGGCGGGCTGACCCTGGAGCTGCCAACGGACGTCGACGACGACGTCTCGTCGTGGATTACCGCCGGAACGCCGCCGATCTATTTCGGATTTGGCAGCAGCGCACGAGTCGCATCGCCCCGCGATGTGATCGCCATGATCACTGCGGCTTGTGCACAGCTAGGCGAACGGGCATTGATTTGCAGCGGCGTGAGTGACCTAGCCGGCCTTCCGGATTCCGACCAGGTAAAGATTGTGAACGCGGTGAACCACGCAACCGTGTTTCCCGCTTGCCGCGCGGTCGTCCACCACGGTGGCCCGGGCACCACGTTCGCAGGCATCCGGGCCGGAATCCCCACGCTGGCCCTTGCCGTATCGGTCGATCAACCGATGTGGGCAGCCGCGGTCAACCAACTCGAAGTCGGCATCGGACGGCGCTTCATCGAAACCACCCTCGATTCGCTGATTGCGGATTTGCGGTCCATCCTCACTCCGCGCTGCGTCACTCGAACCCGTGAGGTCGCCGCCCAGATGGCGACGCCCGCGGAAAGCGCCGCCACCGCGGCCGATCTCTTGGAAGATGCCGTCCGTGTCGGCACGTTGGCTGATCGGCAAATGCCGCGGACCGCGAACCGACCGGTGCCCACTACTCAGGCACCTCGATGAGAAGTCGGTCAGCCCAACGGTTCTGACTAGCTCGTAGGCATTGACCCGACTGCTCCGCTATGCGCAGAGCATGGTTGGACTATTCGGCGGAATGCCTGTCATCCCTTGGCGATCGAGCGGCGAGTTGCGTAGCCGAGACGCTGCGATACGACGGCAAGTCAAAGTCGGGCAAGGCGCAGATGTCAGCACAATCCCGGACCCGCTCCAACCAGTAACTCTGATCAGCGGCCGATGTGCAGGCGTAGATCTTCATGAACGTCGCCGCGAAGGGGAACAAGAAGCCATTGCCGACAGCCTGCCAAACAGCCGCGGCTACCCCGGGAGTTTCGACGCCGCGATAGTCGTCGATCGCAATCACGCCTCGCTTGGCCGTGTGAGTCACGGCAAGATTGATGTCGTTGGCGACGCACCGGTAGCTGTGACAACCGTCGACGTGGATGAAGCGGAGTACCCGTTCGCCAAGATTGAGCTCTGATGATTCGCAGACTTCGAGCGTTGGCCGGCGAGGGTGGAAACGGTCCCAGTTGGCCAAGAACTGCTTCTGGTCCAGGCCCGAATACTGCTGGCGTGGGATCCGCGACATGTCCGCGTGATCCATTACGGCGTCGAACAAGTCGCAGATCACCAGTTCTTCATCGTCGCGGAGGCCGTAACCCATCAGGATTGCGGACTTGCCTTGATAGGTGCCGATCTCCAACATGTCGCCCTTGATGCCTTCGGCCGTCTGGCAAGCGAGCAGCTTGCTGAATAGTGAGACATCGGCCTCAAAGAACCAGCCGTCGACGTCGTCCATCTGCTCGGCATAGAGGGTCCAGGCGGCATCGGTCATGGCGCGCTCCTGCGCATCAAAGCCTCCAGAGAGGTACTGCCCGAATGTGTGGCGGCCTGCGTTTGAAGGGTATCAACCCGCGCTTCATCGGTGCCTTTGGTCCTTCGGCTTGCATCGCTTCGGCCCTGACAATCCCGGCCGCCATGAATGATCCTGCCGGGGGGCACCGATCAGAAACGAGCTGAAATGTGGGAGCCACCACGTGGCGCGATCTTGGTAGGCGTTGACGGCTCGGCAGCGGCACTGGGCGCCGTCCGGTGGGCGGCCCGTGATGCCGCGCTGCGGAAAGCGCCGCTGACCCTGGTGCATGTCGTCGACGCCCCCTTGCCGGGGTGGTTCCAGGTCACCGCGCGGACGCACTTCAGGCCACGGCACGGGCAGCGGGCACGCGGACTCATCAAATCGGCGATCAAGGTCGCCGAGGAGAGCGCTGGTGAGCGCGGCCCGGTGAAGATCGACAGCAAGGTGCTTTGTTCAACCGCCGTCCCGACGCTGGTCGCCCTCTCCAAAGAGCTGGAGATGGTCGTGGTGGGCGATCGGGGACATGGCGGTGCCTTGGCCCGCAGCTCGCTTGGCTCGGTGAGTTCGGGATTGGTTTACCACGCGCACTGCCCAGTCGCCGTGATCCCCGACGAGCAAGCGCAGGTCGGCAAGGCGGAGGCGCCGGTGCTGGTCGGCATCGACGGCTCGCCGGCCTCGGAAGCAGCGACCGCGATCGCGTTCGAGCAAGCATCACGACGGCAGGTAGGCCTAACGGCTTTACACGCCTGGGCTGATCCCCGGGCGTCCACGTCCAGAACGGTGTACCAGGACGCCAAATGGGACGCCCAGCTGTCCGAGGAGGAAGAGGTGCTGGCCGAACGGCTGGCGGGTTGGCATGACCTCTATCCCGACGTGGAGGTCCATCGCAGGATCGAGATTGGCGAGCCGGTGCGCTGGCTGCTCGAGGCATCCGAAAAGGCGCAACTGCTGGTGGTCGGCAGCCACGGCCGGGGCGCATTAGCCGGCAGGGTGCTGGGCTCGGTCGGTGCGTCGGTGGTCAACCGGGCCAAGATTCCGGTGATCGTGGCGCGATAGACACTGGCAGTCTGACCAACCATTCTCAGTGGAGCGAGCGGTGAGGACTCATCCCAGTTGACGCCCTTCGAGCGGCGGCGTGCCGCGGTGGCCGGAATGCTCGCCGGGTGTCTTGTGCTGGTGCAGTGCACCGCGGCGCAGCCACCGCCGGCGGCGACACCCTCAGGGCCTGCGACACCGTCGCCATCGGCCGCGTCGCCCAGTGCGCCGCCGGCACCTCCAGGTGACAGCGTGGAGCCGGTCACCGCCGCCGAACTCGGCGAAAGCTGGCGGCCGGGTTGTCCAGTCGAGCCGGAGCAGCTGCGACGGGTCAACGTCGACCACATCGGTTTCGACGGCCAGGTGCACCGCGGTGAGCTGATCGTGCAGCAAGACCTGGCGCCGGCGGTCATCGCGATCTTCGAGCGGCTACACCGGCTTGGTTACCCGGTCGAGAAGATCCGCACGGTCGACCACTACCCGGGTGCCGACGACGAGTCATCCATGGAGGACAACAACACTTCGGCGTTCAACTGCCGACGCATCCCTGGAACCAACGAGTGGTCTCCGCACGCCTACGGTCGGGCTATCGACCTCAATCCGCTCATCAACCCCTGCCTTTACGCGAGCGGGTATTTCGAACCGCGAAACGCGGCCGCCTACCTGGACCGCAGCCGCAGCGACCCGGGACTCTTACACAACGGCGACCCAGCCGTGCGCGCCTTCACAGATCGTGGCTGGCGGTGGGGTGGCGAGTGGACCGGCCCCCTCGACTATCAACACTTCGAGCGGCCCTAAAGACGCAGCGCCTGTGCCGTCGCGGTTGCGACCTCACCTCGCAGATTCGACATCGGTGGACTGCCCCGGGTGTGAATCGAGTTCGAGAGCAGAACGACGTACGTATCTGAGCGCGGGTCCATCCAGACCGAGGTACCGGTGAAGCCGGTGTGGCCGAAGCTACCGATGGGGAAGATCGCGCCTCGCGGCGTGGACTGGCCCGTATCTATGTCCCAGCCAAAGCCGCGCAGGTTCTGGCCCGCGATCGCGGGATAGCGCGGAGCGAGCAGCGGATCTGTTTTGTTCGGCCGCTTTGCGACGGCTTCTTGGGCCGCATCGTTGGCCGCCTTGAGTTGCGCAGGCGTATGGCCCGGCTGCTGCGGACTCGTCATCAGCTCGAGAGTTGTTTGCGCCAAGGGGAATTGGCTGGGACGGCCCGCGAGCCGGTCCAGTAATGCCTGCGAAAACATGCTGACATCGTGGGCGGTCGAGAACACGCCGGCGTGCCCGGCCACTCCGCCCATGCGACGAGCCGTCGTGTCCTGCACGGTGCCCCGAAGCAGGTGATCGAGATCGGGATTCTTAACCGGGTCGGCTCGGCCCTCTTCGTCACGTGCTGTCGGTGCGATGCGCGGCAAGAGACCGGTGCTCCATGTACCCGCGGGGCAGGCGTCCGGCGTGCGGCCTTGCGGCGCAGGAGCCCAGGCGGTCGCGGCTCCCAACGTCGTGTGCGAACCGCACGCTTGCGCCGGGGGAAGGTAGTGGGTGTCTTCCATGCCAAGCGGCTCGAACACGTGCCGCTGAACGTATGCGTCCAGGGCCTCACCGGTAACCTTTTCGATCAGCGCGCCAAGCAGGATGAAGTTGATATCGGAGTAGCGGAATCCGCCACCGGGAGCGGACTCCAGCGGCGTGGCGAGCGCACGATGAATCCCCTCGCGTTTGTCGGCGTGGTCCAGTCCCCACGGGTCTCCGAGGTTGACGTCCCCCGTTTCGCCGGAGGTGTGCGTAAGCAGCATCCGGACGGTCACTGCCGCGCGGCGCGGATCGTTCGCGGTGTTGAACTCGGGGAGGTACTGCTGCACCAGATCGTCGAATGCAACCTTGCCCTGCTCGTAGAGCTGCATGACGGCTGTCGCCGTTGCGAGGCTCTTCGTTAACGACGCGAGGTCGAAGATCGTGTCCTCGGTCATCGGCTCCGCGGGGGCAGGCAAGCCGTCCAGCCCGGGTTCGCCGGCAAGCTTGCGCGAACCGTAGGCATGGTGGAACGCGACCTTGCCACCGTGCCCAATGACAACCACCGCGCCCGGCAGCTTGTTCGCCGCAATCGCATCGTTGATCAGCTTGGAGACCTTCGCGAAATCAACTGCGGGAACCGGGTCGGGCGGTTTGACGACCGTGGCGACGTCCGGTCTGGGGGCGGGCGTGCTGGCGCCCAACACCGGGCGTCCCGGGTCGCCCCTCGAGCAAGCCGTGGCTATCGCAAGTAAAGCGGTCCCGGCGGCGACGGCGGTTCGCATCGCACCGCGGAAGCCCGCGGCGGCCGGTCGATTCATGGTGGAGCTCATCTCGTTACCTGCGATCTTGTTTTCGGATCTCGGCGGCGTCAAGAGAGGACGACGAAACGCGTCCCGCGCCCCCGCATCACGCCCGTATCGTGAGGGCGGTGTGCGAGCCTGCGCCCGGCCGGCCCCAGGAATCGCCGGCCGTTGTCAGCCGTCGCCAGCTTTTGGGGGTGGCCGGCAGCGTGGGGCTGGGGTCCCTGGTCGGCGGCAAGCGACCTTCGGCCCCACCTCCTTCCGCGACGTCGACGACCAGCGTCAGCCTGACCGCGACCACTTCGGCATTGTTGCTATGCCGAGACGCCTGGGGCGCTCGACCGGCGCGCTCTGGAGGGAAGCGCCACACCATCACGCGGATGACCCTGCACCACGAGGCTGTCGTCCTTGGCGACAACCGCAATGCCCCAGCGCACCTCCGGCAGGATCAGCGGTACCACCAGGATCAGCACGGGTGGATCGACATCGCCTACCACGTCGGCGTCGACCGCAACGGCAACATCTACGAACTCCGGAGCACCGAGATCGCGGGCGACACCGCGACGGACTACGACACAACGGGCCACTTCCTGGTCCTCTGCGAAGGAGACTTCGATCAAGAGCCCGTCCCAGAGGCCCAGCTTCAGGGAGCGGCTCGCGCGTTCGCATGGGCCGCCCAGAATTTTTGTGTAGCGAGCGCCACGTTGGCGGGCCATCGGGACCTGGCCCAGACGTCTTGCCCGGGTGGAAACCTGTACGCCCACCTCTCCTCGGGCGACCTGAAACGCCGCATCGACGATCTGCTGGCCGCGGGCGGAGTGGACCTCCAGCGCTTCTGCGGATCCGACGCGGCCGCACGCGTCGCCGCAATCGAGGCGGGCAACTGATCGGCGCCGGGTAGGCCTGCGCGGCAACCGCCGGTCACGCCTACTGGGATTGCGCCCAATTGGCCTACGCGTGTTTGCTGGGCATGCTACGTTGCTGATCAATCGATAGCCCGACTGGTATTTGCGAGGCAACATGGTCGACTTTCGGAAAGCGGCCGCTCTGCCCACTGCTCTAGCGGTCGCCTGCCTCGGTATAGCCAGCATATGGACACTATCTGGGTGCAGCGCGGCGTCACCGCCGATGCGTGCGGCGGTGACCTCAGCTACCGTAGGCGCCAGCAGGGCCGACGACCGACGGCCGACAGCGGCACCGGTCAAAACGATTGCTAGTGGCGTGTATGGCGACCCGGACGCGGCAGCCGAGTTCTGGCAGCAGCAGTCCTACGAGGACAACTGCGGGCTGGCTTCCGTGGCCGACGTGGTCGGGGAAGTCACCGGTCACTCCCCGACCGAGCAGCAAATCATCAAGCTGGCACAGCACACGCCCTCGTCCACCCGCAACGGCCCGATTTACGCGCCCACCGGCGACCCGGCTCACGACGGCCCGAACGGTGGCATCGACATGGCCGACACGGTGGTGCTGCTCGACCACTACGGCATCAAATCGCACATGACCTATGACAAGCACCCCGAAGAGGTGGGCCTGTCCTCGCTGGAGCAGTACCTGAGCGCGAACCGCAAGGTCATCGCATGGGTCAACTCCGGAACCATCCTGAACTCCAACGACCAGCGCACGTCGGCCGATCATTTGCTGGTGGTCACCGGGATTGATACCAACAAGGAAGTCGTCCACCTCAACGATCCCTACGCCGATCACGCCGACACGAAGGTCAGCATCGCCACGTTCATGACGGCCTGGAAAATCGGGCAGGAATCGATCGTCGTCACCGCGCCGGCGGGCTAACGCCTCGTCACTCGGTATTGCCCGGAGCCGGGCCCGCCGTCTTCATCGGGGTCGCGGAACTCGTCGGGCTCACGGGGCTCGTAGTGCTCGTCGGGCTGGTAGAACTCGTGGGCTTCGTCGGGCTCGTCGGGCTGGTCGGGCTGGTCGGGCTCGTGGGACTTGTCGGAGTCGTAGGAGTCGTAGGAGTCGTAGGCGTTGTACTCGCAAGGCCTGGGCCTTCGCCACACCAGTCCGCCACATCTTTCGGGTACTGCTCGAGCGGTGGAGGACAACGCTGCCCCGGCGGGAAGTTGGCGCCGGCATTGAGCAGATCGCAGGGCACGTAGACCTGCTTGCCCTTGGGAGTGTTGGTCAGACACTTCGTCGGCGGCTCACCGTGGGCCTGGACGGGGATGGTGGCGGCCGCCACCACCGCGCCGAGCGCCCAAGCAAGACGGCGGTATGTCATGAGAGCTCCTTACTCGCTCACCTGATACACGTTCTGGTGATCCGGTGTCGGGCGTGCACAACGTGAGATCGCCGTCGTCTGACGCTACAACCGGCCCGCGGCGAACGTCGCCGCCTGGTTTGTCATTCCCGACTGAATGTACTGACCATGCGGTGCCATGCTCACACCGCGCGTGCAAATCGGATCCCCGGGCATACACATGTCAATCGTTTTCGCGGCGTATAGCGGGCCAATGGTGGGAAGCGAGCCGGCCGCCAGCGTCCGCGCGAATGTGCCCGATGCCGACGGATTTCCGAAGACAGCGACGGCGGCGACATGATTGGCGACATCGGGTGGCATCTGCGTGGTGATGACGTCGACCACGGCCGCACCTTGGGAGTATCCACCGAGGACCACCCTGGTGTTGGGACAGTTTGCCGCCATGGACTGGACATGAGCGCTCGCGTCATTGGCACCGGCAGCGATGGAGCTACGGAAATTGTTGGTGGCGGGGTAGTTGACCGGATAGACGCTGACAGTCCTGCGTCCTACTCGCGAACGCAGCGAATCAACAAATGACTGTCCGACCCCCCCGACGCCAGGGGGCTCGGTGGTGCCCCGGGCGAACACCACGTCGACGTCGGAGCAGGGAGCCGCGGTGGCAGATGGCAGGGACGAGGCGGCGGTCAGCGACGCCCACGCTGCAACGACAGCCGCGCCGAGCAGACCAGAAGTCGGACGTGCGGTCACGGCTTGCATGTCATGTTGTCGCTTCGGAACGACCCTGTGGGCCGCCGTGACAGCCCGGGCGCGCGGTCCGACGATGAAAGCTCATGGTGGTTGCCCTTGGTGTAGTCGCCGCTCGGTTGGCGGCTCTCACACTTAGGAGCAACGACGCCGCTCCTAGGGGACACTTTTTCCGCCGCCTACGTCGGACGTCGAAGATTTCTTGTCGTCCAGGCCCATACCGCAACAGCACGTAGGTGCTCCCATTCGTGCGCGTGACACGCCGAACCGACACCACAGGGTGAACTCGGACGATCGATGTTGATGAAAAAGAAGCTGGCCAGGCCTTGCGGCGCTGACCAGCTAATTTCTCGGTGGAGCTGCCGGGAATCGAACCCGGGTCCTACGGCATTCCCTCAAGACTTCTCCGTGCGCAGTTCGCTATGCCTCTGCTCGGATCTCCTGGTCACGCGAACCAGCCAGGATGACGATCCCAGTCGCTGTTGGTGTCCCGATGAGTCCCGCGACCGAACTCATCGGTTGATCCCTCTAGCTGACGCCAGGGTCCGGGTCGAGGGCTTTCCCGGTCTGACGGACTAGCTGTCGCTTAGGCAGCGAGAGCGTAGTCGCGCTGATGTGAATCGGCGCTTATATGGTTGCAACGACGCTTACGGTGGTCTCTTGCCTGCACCGGCACGCTTCCCTTGATTCGATGCGCGAAGTCGAAACCGTTCAGCCCCTCGCACCCCCACCGATTTTCGGCAGGACAATCTATGGTACGCCGCTATCAACGCGCGGCAACGGAGTTGTGTTCCGGTCCGGCGCAGCGATCAGATCACGAAGTTCAGCCGCTCGACGATTTGCGCGGCCACGTCCTCGTCGCCGCCGAGCTCGATGTCCTGTGACCGGGAGGGGCACATCGGCCGCCCGCCGGCGAGCCGGGTGAACTGCACCCCGTCCAGCCGAATCGTCACCGTCGGCTCGTGGCCGCCGAAGTCGTCGACCAGCTGGGCCCGGCCATCGACGCCGATACGGATGCTGCGGGAAAGCGGACCGGTCAGCTCGAACAGGACCCGCGAACCCTCTGGCGCCTTGGCCCGCTTGCCCACCACGTAGCCCATCGTCCCGGCGATCTCGTCGAGGGAGAGCTCCGATGCGGCCCCGACAAGCTGGTCGTCCGACGCTGGCCGCCGCAGCGCCTCGCGGATGTCCTGCTCGTGCATCCAGCAGTCGAACACCCGGACCCGCATGAACCGCCCGTAGCTCTCCGGACCTACCGGCGTCAGCGTCACGGCGTCCCACTCCTCGGCCGACATGCCCGTCAGCGCCTTGCGCCGGTCATCGGTGATGTCCTTGAACCGTTTGAGCACGTCCTCGCCGGATTCGGCGGCGAGGTGACGCACCCAGCACTCGTTCATCACGCCGATGTCGTTGTGGACATGCTCGAGCGCCGAGACGTCGATGTCGGGTTGGGGCGCGGGCACGCCGGCAAGGAACGACTCGGTGCCGATCATGTGCGCCACCAACGCCTTGACGTCCCAACCGGGCAGCGGGCTGGCGGCCTGCCATTGCTCTTCCGGCAGCCCGTCCAGCATCGCGGTGATGTCGTCCCACACCGCGAACAAACCGGCGAGCACTTCGGACTTGTCGAGCTTGGTGACGGGGCGATCGGCCATGGTCGGATAGTAGGCCGATGGGTTAGCTCAAGACAGGCGCAACCGTCAGCTGGCGGCGATCATGGCCACGGATCCCATGGCCATCACCATGCCGAACCCCTGCCAGCGGGTCAGTCGCTCGCGCAGCACGACCATGGCCAGCACGACCGTGGCCGCCGGGTAAAGCGAGATCATGATGCTGGCCAGCGACAGCAACCAGATGTGCAGCGCCAGCAGCATGGTCACGTTGGCGCAGATGTCCAGCACCGCGACGGCCCAAGCCAGCTTCAGCGGCTTCCCGCGCGGCGCCCGCAGGTTCTTGCTGGCCGCGGCCATCACGAAGATCACGACGGTGGCCGACAGCCGGGCGAATACCAGCGGCCAAAGTTTGCAGGCATGCGGCGCCTGATGGAGAAAGACCAGGTTCAGCCCCATCGCCGAGCCGGCCAGCAGCGTGAGCCATGCCACCTTCGGGGTGAACCGATACGGAGTGACACCTTGGGCGGTGGCCTCCCGGCTCACCAGCATGACCGCGATGAGAGCCAGCACGACGCCCACCGAGGCCCCCGGGCCCGGCCGCTCCCCCAGCGCCACACCGACCGCCACCGGCACGGCGGCGTTGAGGACCGCCGCCAACGGTGAGACGACCGAGATGGGGCCGGCGCCCAGCGCGGCGAAGAACGCCCACATGCCGACGGCCATTCCGACGCCGTAGAGGCAGCCCCAGAAGACGGCGCCGGTCGAAATCGGCCCGCCCACGGCGAGCGCCAGCGCGCCCAGCAAGATTGTCTCGATCGGATAGACCACCAGCATCACGCGCAGCGCGGCTACCCGTCGAGCGGCTACACCGCCCACGAAGTCGCTGACGCCGTACGTAACGGCCGACAGCTGGGCGTAAGCGGCCCCGATCAGTTCATGCCCTTGGCTCGGCGACCCAATTCACGGACCACTTCGCGCTGGGCATCGCGGCGGGCCATGTCCTGACGTTTGTCGTGTGCTCGCTTGCCGCGCGCTAACGCGAGCTCGACCTTGACCTTTCCTTCGGAGAAATACAGAGACATCGGCACGAGGGCGAGGTTACCATCTCGTATCTTGCCGACCAGGCGGTCAATTTGTGCCCTATGTAACAACAACTTTCGATTGCGACGGGGCTCATGGTTGGTCCAGCTACCGTGCTGATACTCCGGAATGTGCAAGTTGCGCAACCACACTTCGCCGTCGTCGACGGTTGCGAACGCGTCGGCCAGGGAAGCATGGCCCTCGCGCAGGCTTTTCACCTCTGTGCCCTGCAAAGCCACTCCGGCCTCGAACTCCTCGAGGATCGAATAGTTATGCCGCGCTTTGCGATTGGTAGCAATGATCTGTTTGCTGCCGCGCTTGCCGCCCGCCGCCTTGGCCCGGCCGGGATCTTTGGCCACAGCTACCGCCGGATGTAGAGGCGCAGCGTCGCGTAGGAAGTCAGGCCGGCCATCGACACGCCGAGCAGGAACAACCACGGCGAGATGTAGAGGATGTCGGCATAATCGACCTTCGCGATCAAATGAGCTTGGTAGAACTGACTTAGCGCGTTGTCCAGGAACCACGCCCGCACCAGGACCAAGCCGACGACCGCGATGGCCACACCGATCGCCGCCGCCAGCATCGCCTCCACCAAGAAGGGCAACTGCGTGTACCAGCGGCTGGCGCCGACCAGCCGCATGATCCCGATTTCGGTGCGTCGGGTGTACGCGGCGACTTGGACCATGTTGGCAATCAGCAGGATTGCCCCGACTGCCTGCACCAGGGCGACGGCGAACGCGGCGTTCCGCAAACCGTCCAGAACGGCGAACAACCGGTCGATCAAATCCTTTTCGTTGAGGATGCTGCGCACGCCGGGCTGACCCTGCATCGCGGCATCGAACTCCGAATGTTGTTCGGGGTTGTTGAGCTTGACGATGAACGACGCCGGAAACGATTCCTTGCCGGCCACGTCCTTGAACTCCGGGAACTTCTTGATCGCGTCGTTGTAGGCGTCCGGCCGGTTGACAAAGCGCACCGACTTGACGTCTTGCCGAGCATCGATCTTGTCCCGCAGCGCTTTACACGGACCGGACGCGCACGTCGCGTCGTTGGCGGAGATGTCGTCGGTGAGAAACACCTGTGTCTCGACCCGGTCGAGATAGATCTCCCGCGAGTTGTCGGCCAACCGGACCACCAGCAGACCGCCGCCGAACAAGCCGATGGAGATGGCCGTCGTAAGGATCATGGCGGCCGTCATCGTGACGTTGCGGCGCAGCCCGGTCAGGACCTCGTTGAATAGGAAGCCAAAGCGCACTTAGCGGTCCATCCCGTAGATGCCGCGCTGCTCGTCGCGGACCAGCCGTCCCAGAGACAGCTCCACGACACGCTGACGCATCGAGTCGACGATGTGGTGGTCGTGGGTGGCCATCAGCACCGTCGTCCCCGTGCGGTTGATCCGCTCCAACAAATCCATGATGTCCTTACTGGTATCCGGGTCCAGATTGCCGGTCGGCTCGTCGGCCAGCAGAACCAGGGGCCGGTTGACGTAGGCGCGCGCGATCGCCACGCGTTGCTGCTCGCCACCAGACAACTCGTGTGGCAGTCGGTTGGCTTTGCCGGACAGGCCGACGGTTTCGAGCACCTCGGGCACCACACGGTTGATCGCGTCGGTCCGTTTGCCGATCACTTCCAGCGCGAAGGCGACGTTCTCGTAGACGGTCTTCTGCTGCAACAGGCGAAAGTCCTGGAAGACGGTTCCGATCACCTGACGCAGCTTCGGCACGTGACGACCGCGCAGCTTGTTGACGTGGAACTTCGACACCCGGATGTCGCCGGTGGTCGGGTTCTCCTCGCCGAGCAGCAGCCGCATGAACGTCGACTTGCCGGAGCCCGACGGACCGATCAGGAAGACGAATTCACCCTTGTCGATTTTGACGTTGACGTCCTCCAACGCCGGACGCGCCGACGCTTTGTACTTCTTACTGACATGGTCCAGGGTGATCATCACGGCACGCCAGTGTAGCCGTGAATTTCGCTGGCGAGCCAAGTCAACTGGCTGGCAGCGGTGAACTAGGCGCCGGCCCGGGCCCCGGCTGCGGTAGCTGAGGCGGCGATGTGGTGGCGCTCGTACTGGGTGGGCAGATTTCGACCGGCGCCGTCTTCTGGGGCTGCCTCTACGGCGTCGGAATGGCCGTCGGCATGTGGGCGTTCTTCGCCGCGCTGGGCGCCGGCCCCATCTCGGTCGTCTCACCGTTGGCGGCGGTCCTCAACGCCGCCGTGCCGGTGGCGGTCGGTGTGGCGCTGGGGGAGCGGGGGCCCGGGGGCCTCGGTGGGCG